>JBDTSF010000001.1:0-4257 GCA_039931295.1 Nitrospirota bacterium
TTGCAGGCCCACGGTCCATCACGGTGGATCATGGGACGGAATTTCAATCGCGCGCCCGTGAAGATTGGGCCTATCGACGGAGCGTGCCGCTCGATTTCATTCGACCGGGCAAACCCGTGGAAAATGCCTGCATTGACTCATTGAACGGACGCCTGCGAGATGAGTGTGTGAACGGGCACCAGTTCACCTCGCTCGCCGAGGCCCAGGCCCTCATCGAAGCGTGGCGGATGGATGACAATCACCGCCGCCCACATAGCTCACTCGGGCACCTGACCCCGAACGAGTTTCTCAAACAACGTCAGGGACAACAGATCGCCGAAGAAGCCGTCTGTTCTCGTTAAGATCTGTCTCAGAATGGGGCCAACGTCATCGGTCGGAAGTTCTACTTTAACACTGTCTCCTTGACGGGGGAGCATACAGTTGGTTGCAGGGAGCTGATACCGTTTCAGCTTCCCAAACTCCCTCAAGTTAGTTGAATCCTTTTGAGACCACATGTCTCATACAGTCAATCGGATGGTCACAGGCACTTTCCGCATAGATAGCAGGTGAAGATCGCTATTCTTTAACCCCAACCGCAGGAGGTATGTTGTGTTGAAAAAAGGACTACTCGCCGTCGTCGCGATTGCTGCCATTGGATATAGATGAAGCAGTTCAACGGTATTGAATGCCATCGTTCGACTACTCAGCAGAGGTTCGAACAGTCAACTCGTTCACAAGGAGGTGGGAGATGGAGACACTCAAGGATCAGCTGAATGCACGTGTCGTCGCATATGACCATTGGGCAACGCGGCGTCGCTACGGGGCTGACGGCCATAACAATTGCAAGCTGTGGGTGCTGGCTTGCATGGACGAACGCCTGCCGGTGGACGAGGCCCTCGGTATTCATGTGGACACGCCTGCCGGCGGTGGGGATGCTCACTGCTTTCGTAACGCCGGGGGCATCGTCACAGATGACGCGATTCGCTCGGCCATGCTGACCTGTCATTTCTTCGGCACCAAGGAAATCGTTATCGTACAGCATACCCAGTGCGGCATGCTGTCTGCCAATGCAGCGGACCTCGAACGGAAGTTGCAGGAAAATGGGATCGATACAAATGCGCTGACTCTGGATCCGACGTTGCCGGAACTGAAGCTGGATAAAGGTGGTTTTGCAAAGTGGATCGGCATGATGGACGACGTGGATGAGTCGTGTATCAAGACAGTGGAGATTTTCCGCAACCATCCTCTCATTCCCAAGGACATAGTGATCAGCGGCTGGGTCTGGGAAGTAGAGACGCGTCGCTTGCGAGCCCCCACCCGGGACATGGAGAAGCGCGCGCGCACCGACGTGACCTCCGCCCAGTTCGGCGTCAAGGTAAAGCAACCACCTCGCTGGAGATAGATTCTTCCCGGCCCGGGGTGCCCCTCGCCCGAGACGGGGGCACCCCAAGCAACAGCAGCGTAAATGGAGACTTTCCGATGCCGTTCTATGAATATCGGTGGAGAGCTGCCATCGGCAGATCAAGGCGCAACATGCCATCGACGAGAATAGTCCTTGAATCCTTTTGAAACCACGCGTCTCTTACAGTCAGTCGAATGTGCACGGTCTTTCTAGCCTAGATGAACTGGGCGAAGATCCCTCGTGCCCCAACCCCAGGAGGTGTATTGTGATGAGAAAAGGACTACTAGTCGTTGCCGCGATTGCTGCCATCGGATGTAGTGGGGTTGCTCCCCAGAAGGCGGTGAGCGGTGAACCCACGAGCCCTGCCGTCGGATATGATCTCCATGTGCAGGCCCCACACATGATGACGGACGGCACAGTGGGCGGCCCGTTCCATCATTACTGTAAGGGAATTTCTGACAAGATTCTTCAGTGCCTCTTGTTTGAATCGACTGATCCGAAGGCCCCATTGGTGGGGGTCGAGTATTTTGTCGCCAAAGACCTGACACGAAAGCTCCCCGCCATTCAGTGGCACCGGTATTTCCACGATCATAAAGTAGAAGTCGCGACGGGCCGTGTCCAAATCCTCGATATGCCGGCTGACCAGGCCGCTAAAGTGGCAGATGTCGCAGCAGGGACAGACGGTGTGATCTATCACCTATGGCCACATGGTCAGGAATTCCCGGACGGCACCGTGAGTATCCCTCAGTCCCTTGGACACAAGTTCACTGGGTATTCTGACAAGTAGGACCAAAGAGGGGACCGGCCTCGTCTTCTGTAGACAGGGCTGGCCCCTCTCGATTGTCCCCTGTCCAGGATAGATCGCAAAACGAGAGGAAGGGCGATGCGTCGGTACCTTCTGTTCAGGGTGTGCGTGGTGGCAGCGCTCGGCTCGTGGGGCATTCCGGTTTTTGGCGCCGATGAAGCCGTACTCAAATCACGAGTGCCGATTGACAAAATTGAGGAAGCCAGAACGTGGACGAATCCATTTCCGGCTACTGAGGAAAATATTGAGAAGGGGAAGGTGCTTTTCCACGGGAAAGCCTTCTGTGCGACCTGTCACGGGAAAGATGGTAAAGGATTTGGAGGCGACATCGAGCCAGGCAGTCTGAAAGGTCCATTGCCGCGCAATTTTACCGATAAGGAGTGGCAAGCGGCCCGAACGGACGGAGAGCTCTTCTGGATTTTGAAGAACGGCAGCAAGGGCACGGCGATGGCGCCCTTTATTCCGCTTGTATTAACGGAAGAAGAAGCCTGGCAGGTGTTGCGATATGTTCGGTCCTTCGGCAAACCATAAATGGGCTTCCGTAGCTCGGAACTGTTCCCCCACGAGTCTTTTATTGTCGTAGTCCTGGTCTATTCTCCTTCGTCGCCCCCCCCAGCACGCTGCGGGGGCTTATCCCCACGCTTTCTCGCCTCGCTTTAACAGACCGCGCAAGAGCCGCTGCATCTTTTTTCTGGCCTTCTCACGACGCCGTCGCTGGCGTTCGACCATGCGTCCCGCAACAAAGGCGGCCCGCGTGCTGGTCGAATGTTTGAGGAATGTTCGGATATATGTTTCAGCTTGAAGGGCGTCCTGGTGCATACCGAGGACGTCCTGCACAGCGCGGGCTTTGTTGATAAAGCGAGTGGCGGGCTTGCCGACCGTCGATCCCGCAAGTTCGGCGGCATATCGGGCTCGTTTTGTTTTGATTCTGACCTCGTGGATTGTGGCGCTGTTGGGTCCGCGGCCAGCCTGGCGAATGGCGTGTCGCAACTTTGTGTACTCCTGCTTGGCGAGGTCTCGCAACGTCAGGGTGGATTCGACGGTCGTCAGATCGTGCGCCGCTTGCTGGAGCAGCCTGACGAGATCAAGATATCGTGCGCTCTTCAGTTCGTTCAGCAGGGCCTCTTGGGCATTGGTCCGCTGTGCTTCCAGATGGGCGATGAATGATGTCAATGGCCGGCGGTCTCGGGCATCCAACGAGGTAGATTCCTCACGGAAATAGGCGAGTTGCACGTCGAGGTCGCGGGCCGGTCCCAGCAGTCTGCCGAGCCAGCGCAAGTCATCCCGCAACGAACTGGTCCATTCAGGAACCAACAGGGGTCTGGCGGTGCGGAGGATGGCGCGCAGCTGTCTTGTGGCCACACGCATTTGATGCAGACTTTCCGGTTCCCTCCCGAGCCTGGCGCCAGGGTCGTGCGTAAGCAGCCATTGGGCATGATGTGTGAGAGCCCACCTCACATGAGCCAAGGGGGGCGCATCCGATTCCGGCAGTGGCTCAGGATCAGAAGTCACCAAAGAAAGGGCGCGAAAGAGCTTGGGGTGCCCGTCATGATCTGTGGCTCCCGCTTGACGGAGCTGCCGTTCAAGGTCGGGGAGCGTGTTTTTCTTCCCGTTCACCTGTTCGATTTCGAGTTCTCGAAAGCGCTGCATCACTGCTCCGTCCTTCATGACAGACACGTGGTCGAGCGTGACATCTGCAGCAGGGGCATGGTCTATGCGCACACGGATACCTGCCCGCCAGACTCGCAAAGTCGCGACCGGCACGAGTTCTCGCTGTCCGAGAGGGAGAAAGAGCAGGTCGCGGAAGATTGTCGGTGGAATAGATTGGCGATCGACCAGCTCAATTTCCTGCCGGTCCTTCATCAGGGGAAGTTTCAGTTGCCAGGCCTGTTTCCCGCGCTCAACTCGATGGCGGAGGGTGATTCCCGAATGGGCCAGGTCGTACTGGGAGGTGTCGTAATAGGTCGAGGTCAGCAGACGTCGAGGAAGCGGGGTGCCGGTGAGCTTAGGCAGACGGAAATGGTCATCGACCGACAGTTTGATTTCACGTTCGACCATCGATTGAACAGTC
>JBDTSF010000002.1:0-2208 GCA_039931295.1 Nitrospirota bacterium
TGTCCAACGGTGATATTCATATGTCAGAGATCAACTCACTACACTTGCACTCTCTTGACTAGGCTCAGTAGGATAGGACCTACACGAGGCGCGAGGCTGTGCAAATGTGCGCGAGGAACAGCGTGATGGACATCGCATACAAGAACGTTCCCCTGTCACGGCAATGCACGATGACGACCCTCGTGCTCTTGCTCGTGTGCATGGCCGTTTCAGCCTGCGCTGACGTGGAGACCCCTACAACAAACCGTAGCGTAGACGGGGCCACGGTCGCTGCACTCCACAAGTCCGCAGAGCAAGGGAACGCCACTGCGCAGAACAGACTTGGCCTTCTGTACAACCAAGGCCAGGGGGTTCCTCAAAATCCACTGCTCGCGAAGGAGTGGTTTGAAAAAGCGGCGGAGCAGGGGGACGCCGGCGCGCAAGTCAATCTCGGCACCCTCTACCTCCTCGGGCAAGGCGCGCTCGACAGCGACCAAATGGCGTTGTTCTGGTTTCGCCGAGCGGCAGAACAGCAAGAGATGCTGGCCTTCGCAAAACTGGGGTTCATGTATGAACACGGACGCGGAGTCACCCAAGATTTTGTCCAAGCCTACATGTGGTACAACCTTTCTGCCGCACGGGGAGAAAAGCGAGCCTTAGCGTCGCGTAATCAGCTCGCCAAGCAGATGACCCCGGTACAAGTAGCCACGGCCCAACAGCTGGCACGGGAGTGGAAACCAAAGCCGAAGTAACCAGACATTTATTGCCCGACAATGCGAATCATGAGAAATGACAAAGGGATTGCCCATGTCTTCAACGACATGGGCAATCCCCCTTACTATCTTTCCAAAGCAGGCGCGCGACCGGGCTGCTCTACACCCCCGACTCAAGTACCTCGAACTCCATCTCTCGCAGCAGGGCTTTCGCCTGAGTAAACGCTTTGGCCCGATGACTGATGGCGTTTTTCTGATCTGCCGACAACTCAGCCAAGGTCTTCCCTAATTCCGGAATGAGGAACACAGGATCATACCCGAATCCTAACGTCCCACTGGCTTCGGCTGCAATCTCTCCCTCTAAAATTCCCTGGGCCACTCGTATACCATCTGACGGCAAGGCGATCGCTGCAACGGTCAGAAAGCGGGCAGTTCGTCGTTCACGAGGCACACCCGTTAATTCCAGCAGCAACTTCCGACAGTTGTCTTCATAGGTCGCATCTTCGCCGGCATAACGAGCCGCATAGACGCCAGGCCGGCCTCCGAGCGCATCCACCTCCAGTCCCGTATCGTCAGCGACAGCCGGCAAACCTGTAAACGCCGCAATGGCATGTGCCTTCTTGATCGCGTTCGCCTTGCAGGTAGCCCCGTCTTCAACCACTTCGGGTGCATCAGGAAACTCATCGAGTGTACGAATCGTGATGCCCAGACCGCCTAAGAGGGCCGCAAGTTCCTCTCCTTTATGCCGATTACGCGTCGCGAGGACCAATTCACGAATCATCGTCTTTTCCTTACTCCAGCTCTCCGATCAAATCCTTTTGCAGCGCGGTGAGAGTCTGAATCCCACTCCATCCCATCGCCATAAACTCATCCATTTCCTGTTTGGCAAAGGGGGTCCGCTCCGCTGTCCCCTGAACTTCGACATAGCGTCCCTGTCCAGTCATCACCACATTCATGTCGACATCGGCCATAGAGTCTTCTGTATAGGCCAAGTCGACAAGAATCTCCCCACCCACCTTTCCGACGCTAATGGCAGCAAGATAATCCGTCAAAGGACGCTTCTTGAGCGAACCTCGCTTCTTCAGGACAGTAAACGCGTCGGCTAGCGCAATAAATGCTCCTGTAATAGACGCTGTCCTGGTGCCTCCATCGGCCTGGATGACATCGCAGTCGAGCCAAATCGACCGCTCTCCCATCTGGCTCATATCTGTCACCGCACGGAGGGCTCGACCAACAAGGCGTTGAATCTCCAACGTCCTGCCACCTTGCTTCCCTTTCACCGCTTCTCGCGGGGATCGCTCATGGGTCGAACGGGGGAGCATCGCATACTCGGCCGTCACCCACCCTTGCCCTTTCCCCTTCAAGAATGGCGGCACTTTCTCCTCAATCGAAGCCGTGCAAATCACTTTCGTGTCGCCCATTTCGATCAGGACAGACCCTTCGGCATGTTTAATGAAATTCCGCGTCACCTTGACCGGGCGAAGCTGATCTTTTCTCCGCCCATCGACACGTAAAA
>JBDTSF010000003.1:0-3072 GCA_039931295.1 Nitrospirota bacterium
CATGTCGAGGACAAAGCTGCCGTGCAGAGTGGCCGCCTCGTCCGGTGTCAACGGCGGACAGAGCCGTGTCTTCACCTCACCCGGGATCGGAGCCTTGGCGAAGATCACGAGTGCAGCTTGGTGAGGGGTGAGGGGTGAGGGGTGAGGCGATGGAGAGGAAGGTTGCTTCATGAGTTATCGCGCCGATCCATACCATCGACTCAGTGTATGAGGGCTCATTCCGACCCAATACAGGAATCGTAAGATCCACATCAAGAGGATCGTCCTCAAGGGGCCGTGCTGTTCCCAGCGACGAAAAGAGGTGGTCACGGTTGCGGTGAGGGCTGCGGTCCTTCCCTTCCGTTTGAGTCTGCGGGAGAACTCGATGTCTTCCATCAACGGCATGTCAGTGAAGCCTCCCATCTGTTCGAAGGTAGATCGGCGCACAAACAGGGCCTGATCACCGGTGGCTATGCCGCTCAGTCTCGACCGCCAGTTCATCGCCCTACTGATGATGGTTCCCCACTTCGATGAGGGGTCGAACCGGACATCGAACCATCCGCCCACCATCCGTTGATCGGCCAGCGCCGTCTCGATCATTGTTTTGGCATCGCGTGGAAGCTGCGTATCGGCATGGAGAAACAATAAAATTTTTCCGCGACTGGCCTTTGCGCCTTCGTTCATCTGCCGAGCGCGTCCGCAAGGAGCGGTCACCAGTCGCACGGGGCTCTGAGATTGGGGCTGCGTATTCCGCCTGTACGACTCGACAAGTAGAGGCGTCTGATCGAGACTTCCGCCATCTATCACGATGAGTTCAGCGAAGCCGAGTGCGGCGGTGTGAAGAAGTGAGGCCATGATGGTCCGCTCTTCGTCCAGTGTGGGAATGATGACGGAAATCGGCATGACCATAACTCATGAGGCGGGTTTCTTCGGTTCGTTGAACATAAAATACATGACGACCACCACGGTACCCCAAAACACGACTTGCTTATGCCAGAAGAGGACTTCTCCATAGTGGAAGAAGACGGCTGCGAGCAGGATGGCGCCGCCGATGAGGCCGTAGCGCAGGGTCGTATTTTCGACGACCGCATTTGCCCACACCGCGATCCCGCCGAAATAAATCAAGAAGGGAATGTAATCGATCTCGAACCCCCCGCTGATCGAGAGAAAGATGTCGAGGAAGCCGATAAAAATGAGGGCGGTGCCTATGATCATCCCGGCGACGCGCATCTGGTTGTCGCCCCCGGAGTCGTCATCTCGCTCGGGGCGCGCCGGCTCGTGTGGTGGTTCTGGCGGCATGGTCAGCTGGTTCCTCGTTGTTCTTAAAACGTGAAATGTGAAGCGTAAAACGTCCGAATTCTGAACGAGCGACGTTTGACGAGATACGCTTCACGGGTATTGAGCATTCTGCCGAAGGCCTGCTTCATCATGTATCCCGCTAGGAAGCTACGGAACAGCATTACAGGCACGCAAGAACTTCGAGGGGCTACATAAGTGGCCCAACGGGAGAACGCTTTTGCAGGATGCTCAAAAAGACCGTTCAGCAAGGCCGCAGCGAGTGAAGGCCCGAGGCGTACCCTTGGGGTACGTTGAGGGTCTGAACGATGCGAGAACGACGCTGGCGGACTTTTTCAGCATCCTGCTATGCCTTAAAATGTTTGCTCAGGGTCAGCCCTTGGCGCTGATACGAGGATCCGAGTGCCGTGCCATAAAGCTGACTGGGGCGTGCGAGCATCCTGTCGTATACAACCTTAAAAAAGGTTTGTCCATCATGGATCAGGAAGGGCACGTCGTGGGGGCGGACCTCCAGCACCACTTGGGTGCCGTGCAGCTCGCCGCGGCCGTACCCAAACCCCGGATCGAAAAATCCGGCGTAATGGGTCCGTAATTCACCACAGGCTGCTTCAAAGGCGACCATCTCGGCCGCGTAGCCGGCAGGAACGCGAATCCGTTCTTTCGATGCGAGAATATAAAACTCCTCCGGCTCCAATAGAAGGCTGTTCTGCCGGTGGCGGTACAGGGGCTCCCAAAAATCGAGCGCGGCATAGTGGCCGACCTTCGACAGATCGATCACGTGGCTATTCTTCTTGGCCCGATACCCGATAATCGGTGAGCTTTCCCGGTCGTCGCCTTTTAGATCGATGCGGAGAAACAGACCGCGGTCCGTTCGGAGATCGCGGCTTCCCAGCGCGGGCTTTGTGGGGAGATTATGGTAGAGCAAGGGTTCGCGGGTATGGAGCATCTGAAGTGACCGGTCCGATACGGCCGCATTGCCGCGAACGAAGCGAATTTGATTGAGAGAGTACCCGGTTTTCACCTTGATGGCGAACGAGCGGGGAACGATTTCCAGATAGAGGGGCCCGGAATAGCCGGCTCGGATTTCATCGAACCCGGTATTGAGATCCGTCACGACACGGGTAAAGACGTCCAAACGCCCGGTTGTGCTCTTGGGATTGGTTCGCGCCCGGAGGGCTTTGGGGAGCGTGACACGTTCCAACAGCGGGACCAGATAGACATGGCCTTTTTCCAGGATCGCGCCGTCGGTTAAGTCCATCTCGTACATCACGAGGTCGGATTGGTAGAAGTCTAGAACATTCAGTCGGCTTGTGATCTCGGACAGCTCTGGTAAAAAGCTGCTGATCAGTCGATAGGCTTTGCGCCCGAGCCGTAGATCGAGACTGGCCGGCTGGATTTGGCGGTCTTCAATCGGGATGTCGGCCTGGATGGCGCCGTTCGCGATCAAATGCTTAATCTGTTGGTAGGGCAAAATGCCCTGCGTGGTGCGGGTGCTCACAGGTCGTCGTGCTCGCCATTACTGCACGACCCCAGTGCAGGCGCTGCACTCACCATCGGCAACTCTCGCGCAGACCCTTGCGGCGGTTGCGGATAGTGGAAGGCCTTGTTCTCATAGTTCTTCAAGAGGACTCCTGCAGCATCCATGTGCACCATGTAGTCGCCGGGAAGCAGCGGAATCTTGCCGCCCCCGCCTGGCGCATCGATCACAAAGTGTGGGACCGCCATCCCGCTGGTGTGGCCCTGCAACGACTTGATGATATTCAGCCCTGTTTCTACAGTGGTGCGGAAGTGATTTGT
>JBDTSF010000004.1:0-27149 GCA_039931295.1 Nitrospirota bacterium
GTCATGACCATCGCACCTTTTTGGCAGAATCCGACAGAGGGTGAAATCATGACCCACAGAGGAGGGATCAACAGAAATATTTCCAGCCAACCGCTTTTCAAAACTCCTTCGGCATACAAAACTGCTGGACCAAGCAGTCCCAGCAAGACAAATCCTATCCGGCCAGAGATTTGAGTTCTTACCTCTTGTGACCGGAGGCTCGCCATAGGAAAAAGAAGTTACAGGGCCCCGATGGACTTGAAGAGATCGAGCAGGCGCCTTAGGAGTTTATGGAGTGCCATGGCTCGCACAAGCGATCAGACGCTTCGACACCGCCTCTACTTCATCGACTGAAATCAACTTCATGCAGTTCTGCTCTCCGCGCTGGCAGGTGGGATGGAAACACACTCGGCAATCCAATCCTTTATAGATCACTTGATTCGTCTTTCCGCGCGGCCCCCATTCAGCAGGATTCGACGGACCGAACAACGCGACGACTGAAGTACCCACTGCCGCAGCAATGTGCATCGCTCCGCTATCGCTTCCCACGAAGAGCGTCGAATTTTTAACGATAGCCGAAAACTGTTTAATGGTTGTGCGGCCTGCAATGATAACGGGTTCACTCTTCGTCGTCTGTCGAATCTGTTGGGCGAGATCGACATCTTGATTGCTGCCCCCAATTAGCACCTGGCAATCATAATGGGAGGTGAGACGATCTGCAAGCTCCGCATACCGATCCGGAGGCCAGGCTTTAAACCAGTACCGGGCACCGGGCTGCAGAATCATCATCGACTGCGACCGCTGAACGCCGAGTTGGTCGAGCAGCTCATCCGCGCTTTTCTCCTCTTCCGGTGTCAGCCAGAGTTGAGGATCCTTTGAGCCGGCTTGGATACTCATGGGTTTGAGGGCTTCAAGATCTCGGTCAATCCGGTGTTGCACACCCGGCATAGATTGGACCACCTGCGTGTAGTACTTCCCTCGCCATCGATGTTCATCGTTGAACCCGATCCGAACTGAGGCCCCGCTGATCCAAGTCAGAAACGCCGAACGATCTCCATCTGTCAAATCAATCACCGTATCGAATCGCCGACTCCGCAGCCCGGCAATAAGCCGCGATTGGGCCGCCAGAGATCCCTTGTCGAGGACGATGACCTCTTCCAAATCCGGGTTCTCGGATAGGACATCTTCCGTCCCGCGATTGACCATCATCGTAACCCTCACATCGGGTTGCGCCGCTTTGATCGCCCGCACAGTCGGCGTCGCCAATAAAACGTCGCCGATATAGCGGAGCTTGATGATAAGGACGTTTTTCATGAGAAAAGAGCTGATGACCTATGGCTGAAAGCAAGAAACAGGAACTGACCGCTCATGGCGATGAGCTTTTCCCCTCGCACAACTCCCGGTACAGTGCGACGGTCTTTGTTGCAACCTGCTCCCAGGAAAACTGCTTGGCTCGAGCAAATCCCTTCCCCTTCAAGTCGGCTCGAAGCGGCTCATCCTCAAGCGCACGAACCATCGCCTCTCCCAGCGCCCGCGCGTCTTGAGGATCCACCAACACCGCCGCATCGCCTGCCACTTCAGCCAACGCGGTTGAATCAGACGTCAGCACCGGCGCACCGCAGGCCATCGCTTCCAACACGGGCATCCCGAACCCTTCGTACAACGAGGGAAAAACGAACAGATCAGTGGAGGAATACAGCAATTGTAAGTCGCGCATGGGCAACCGACCCGGGCAGAGCACCTTTTCCGTCAAACTGCGCCTTCGGGCCGTCTCCTCATAGTTCCCGAACGGATGGATAGGCGAACCGACAAGGACCACCATCCTCGGCCCCAGTTTCTTCCGAACCTTCTCCGCCGCCTCCAGGAATATCTGGTGATTCTTGCGCGGATCTGCCCCGCCAATAAATAAGATATAGCGCTCAGCTGTCAGACCGATCCGTTTCCGCAACTCTGCCATCGCCTGATCGTCTCGACGTGGCGAAAAATCATCCGACACTCCGTTAGGAATGACTCTGATGTGCTCGCGCTTCAAACCATAGAGCTCCATGAGCTCTCTCGCGGAAAACTCGGATACCGTAATGGTTTTCCTGGCCCGTAGCGCGGTCTGTCTGGTCTTGAACGACGAGGGCCATTGGCCCAACATCTTCTTCGAGTACTCGGGATGGCGATCCAACCAAAGATCGTGAATAGTCACCACTCCGCCGTAGCGGCCGACAGTCTGCATTTTAAAGTTCGTGCCGTGGTAAAGATCCAACTGATCTGCCGCTCCCCGCTTCCCCATCCCCCATCGGCTCGAATTGACCCACCCGAGCCGCTCAACGCCCGTCCAAGCACTCACAGAGTCAGGCCGAACAGCGCCCGGTCTCGCATAGGCTACAAAATCGATTTCTCCTTGCTGCGCCATCATCGTGCGGAGCAGATGGTAGCTGTGCCACCCCACCCCGCCCATATCACCCACCATCGGATTGGCATCAAAACCAATTTTCATCCTCGGCCTTTCTGTGCCTCCAGTACGTCTCCGTACAGCTGTTCCATGTGCGCAACAGACGCATCAAGACTAAACCTTTCTTGCGCGCGCATCCTCCCACACACCCCCATCTGCTCTCGCTTGGATTTGTTTTCCAGCAGAGAAATCACGGCTTCAGCCAATGATTCGGCATCTCCCGGAGGAACAAGCAAACCAGTTTCTCCCTGCGCCACGACCTCGGGAAGACCCCCTGTCGTGGTCGCGACCACGGCTTTGCCCATCGCCATCGCTTCGACCACCGCGATCCCAAATCCCTCCATGAGTGCCGGATGCATATACAGATCGAGCGCAGCCAAGAACGGCTGAACCGGGTCCTGAAAGCCGACAATGTGTACGCGATCGGCAATTGCCAATTCGCTCGCGAGCCGTTTCAATCGATCGGCATAGCCGTGATCATCACTACCCACGATCACATAATGCACCGTAGGAACCGCATGGACGATGGCCGGAAGCGCTCGAAGCATCACCTCATAGCCTTTTCGTGGAAACAGATTGGCGACGGTACCCAATAAGACAGCCCCGCTCGGAAGTCCGATCAGCCGACGAATTCCCTGATCATCGTACGGAGATGGTCTCTTGGAAAAATCAATCCCACTGTAGAGAGTCCGTACCCTGCTCATCGAGACGCCGCCGGTTATCAGCGATTGCTCAATTTGCCGGGAGATTGCAATAACAGCCTCGACCCGATCAAGCTCATAGCGTCTCACCTTCTCCGGCTCGATTTCCTGCCTCACATGGGCCATGATCGGCATGGAATGAGACCGACCCCTCTCGATGGCTCTCACGGTATGGGGCACCCACCAGATATCGTTCACGTGAACCAACGCTGGATCGAGTTGGCCCACAAGAACACTGAGACGCCCGATCGCCGATCGGCGCTGAAACACGGCAAGAGGTTTTCTCCAGGGAGGAAGACTCAGTGCATGAGTGGGGACGGCGATCGCGTGCAGCTGCTCACGGAACGGGCCCGTTCCCGGACAGACCACGTGCGGCTCCCATGTGCGGCGATCGAGTGTTTTCAGCAATGCGATCAGATCGCGCTCTGCCCCGCCAATCGCTTCGATCCCATGCACATACAGAATTCGCGTGCCCACTACTTAGCGTCCGGGTGAGAGACGGTCTGTCTGGTTCCATCCCACAGCTTGGCATATTTCACAAAGGTGTACATGCTGGCGAATACACACACAATGAGTCCGCGTACTCCATCGTGATACCCCCGCTTCAACACATAGGTTTTAACCCAAACCACCAGGGGGCGGAAGATCAAGTCGCTCCAACCAACCATCCGAACCGTCTTCGCCTTTTCCTGTGCCGCGAGCGTGGTATAAAGTCCGAACTTCTTGAAGTGGTCTTGAATGCGCCGCTCCGTGTAATGTTCAATGTGCCCGACCAATGTCCCAATCTCTCCACGGACAATGAGATTTTCATGCACCGCGACGTCGTTGTACTGCGCGATTCCACGCCGAAATAGGCGGACTTGATAATCGGGGTAGACACCGCCTCCTCGTACCCACGCGCCATAAAAAAAATTCCGTCTGGGAATCCGATAGGCCACGGACGCGCCTGTCCTCCATCGTTCAATGCAGGTCCGCACCTCTCCACGTAGTTCCTCCGTCACTCGCTCGTCGGCGTCGAGGATCAGAATCCAGTCAGACGACGTCTGTTCCATCCCGAAATTCTTCTGCAAACCGAAACCGGGCCAGGGGCGCACAGTGACCTTCGCCCCACAGGCGCGGGCCAACTCCACGGTTTTGTCACGACTTTCCGCATCGACCACGATCAACTCATCGGCCCACTGAGCCGACTTCAGACAGTCTTGGATATTGGCTTCTTCATTCTTGGTGATCACCACGCAGGCCACTGTGGGCCGACCGGAAGCACTGGTCATGACGATACTCCACTCGGCAACAATGCCGCTGCCCGCTCAAACTGCTGACGGTACTGATTGACCACGCGATCCGGACTGACCCAGAGCCGGCGCCACGCGGTGGCGCGATCCAGCTCCTGAGCCAATTTCTTCACCGGCTTGACCACACGCCGAGTGAGACGTTGCCCGGCGGATAACACGGCAAACTCCGCAGGCTTACACCATAACTCGGCTTGTTCGGCCCGGCTCCACTTCTGGTCGATGGTCAATCGTTCGTGGGTGCAGGCAAATGGTTCTCGCTTACTCTTGATCGTGGCCCTGATGAAATGATGCACAAACGACGCCCCCACGACCATGCATCGCCTCACATCCCCGACAACCTGCTCGCGCTTGCGCAAGGTATAGTACAAGTCCCAGTCAGCGGACTGAATCCGCTCATCCAAACCGCCAAGTGCGTCATATGTCGATCGCCTGATCATCACGCAGGACCCAACAATCCCCTCAAACATCGCCCCAGCAAACACACGATGTGCCTCCCCGCAATAGCGCGCCCAATCGCCATACATCGCCTGAACCATCTTTCGCAACTGGTCGATGCCCTTTCCACTAGAGAGCCGGCCCTGCCCGATCGCCGCCCATCGTCCCTGCATCCAATCGGTCAAGGTGGTAGTCGGCATCATTTCCAGCCCTAGCGGCGATGCGGCATCAAGACGATGTCGCTCCATCGCCTCAATCAAGAATCCATTCCAGTTTGGCGCAACGTAGAGGTCGTTATTGATGTGACACAGAAACTCTCCGCTCGCCAAGTCAGAACCGAGGTTCATCGATTCGGGATAGCAAAGGTTTCGATCGTTTCGAATGACCCGGCATCCGTTTGCCTCAAAGAATTCCGCCGACCCATCATTCGAATGATTGTCGATCACGATCACTTCATAGGGGCCGGTCGTATAGCGCTGGATCCCTTCAAGAAAGAGTCGGTTGTGCCCCAATTGATTGTGTACGGCGACGATGACACTCAGCATGATATGGCGCTCGGTCGGCCGTTCATGTTATCCCCGAAAGCCGCGGCGAAAGACTTCTCGATAAAACTGGAATTTCAGCCAGCGATTGCGGCGAGCCGCCCAGCGCCGTGAGGACCGGATACGATCCGCCATCACCGCTGGATGCGACCCAGCGAATTCCTTCAACATGGCATAGTCTTCAAACTGAAAACGGTCATGCGCAAGCTGCTTGGCCTCTGCGGCAGGAATGTGGCCTCCATGATAGACGGCTACTTGCTCCCGCTTTTTCTCCACCATCGTTTTAGGGTCCTTGACCCAGCCGTAGTGAAACACACGCCCGTTCGATGGCGCCAGCCATTCCTTCGGCCCACTCTGGAGATATTGCTGCGTCGATTTGAGATGAAATCCCACGGCATCTCCGCAGGATTCTACCTCACCGTTGTTTCGAATAATCCGCACGGCTTTGTGGTAGAACCAGGGATTCGTCGACCAATAGTCCGCGATAAAATGCAGGTACCGAAATAGGAGCCCTTTTACTTCGAGATTGCCGAGATGGCGGCGCATCGCATCCTGAATGACCGGCAAATCGTCTTCGTGCACGACCTCATCGGCTTGAATGTAGAACGCCCAATCGCCCGCACAGTGTGCCAACGCGATGTTAGTCTGTTGGGCATAGATCAGCCCATCCTTTCGCAACGTCTCATCCCAAACCGACTCCACGATTTCAATCTTGGGGTCGCCGATCGAGCGAATCAGCTCAAGAGTCCCGTCGTCGCACCGACCGACATTCACAATAAATTCGTCGACCACCGGCAAAATGGAACGGATCGACTCCACGACCGGATAGTCGTACTTCACCACGTTCCGCACGAATGTAAATCCACTGACCTTCATACACTGCCACGGTTGAGGTTAAGGTTCAGGTTGAGAAAGAACTTCTCGAACACTCCGGACTTCAAGCTTAACCTCAACCTCAACCTTTCTTCGTGAGTTCCCAGAATTTCGCATACTTCATGAACGTGTAATAGGCATAGAGTCCTGAAAGAATCAAGCCGGGCATGCCGTCAAGGAACCCGGTCCGCTGCACGTACATCTTCAGAAACGCGCCGAGCGGATGGGTGACCAGCTGAAGAGAGGAAAATCGTCGGCCCTGCTCCAGCATGCGACGAGCCATCAGGTCAGAGTAGCGATCCTGTTTTGCCACATAGTGATCGATGTCTCGGAAGGGATACTGCAGCGCGGGACTCTTAAGAAATCCGACCGGCCCATCACAATCAAAACTCTCATGGACAAGTTCTTCGCGATACCGAAACCGCCCCTTGCGAAACAACTGCGGTTGCCGATAATCGGGATACCATCCGCAATGTTTGATCCAGCGACCTAAAAAAAAGTTCTTTCTCGGGACAAAGTAGGCATCCGTCTCGGGTCCACGCTCGAGCAGCAGTCGAATCTCTTCCCGCAACTCGGGCGTCATCCTCTCATCGCTATCCAGACTGAAGACCCACTCATGGGTCGTGAGTGCCACTGCTTGATTGCGCAAATCGCCGAATCCTTTGAAGTCGACTTGATAGACATTATCGGTGAACTCACGACTGATTGCAGCCGTCTGATCTATACTGTGAGAATCCACGACGATCAGCTCATCTCCCCAGCCTGCCACAGACTCAAGGCAGGCCCGCATATTGGGCTCGTCGTTGTAGGCAATCACATAGACGGAAAGTTTGGCAGGCAGCGGCATAACGATGCTGACTTCCTAGAAATCCAATGATCCGTTGTCTGAGCCAACAGCATACAATCACGCAGGATGCTCAAAAAGTCCGTCCAGCGAGGCCGGAGGCGAGTCGAAACCGGAGGCGTACCCTCAGGGGTACGTTGAGGATTTCGATGAGCCGAGAACGACGCTGGCGGACTTTTTGAGCATCCTGCTAGACATGCACGACCTTGAGCGGCGCAGGCTGTCGGGTGACGTCCATGACTTGTTGCGCCACCGTGTCCACCGTCAACCGGTCGAGGCAGTCCCAATAGGGGCAGGCCTCATAAATACATTTTTCGCACGTCGGCACATCAGGGCGCATGACAACTCCCTGGCCGAGCGGCTGCCAACGCGTCGGAAGATTGTTGCGCCGCGGATCGAACAGACTGACATTCGGCACACCGCAGGCTGCGGCAATATGGGCCGGGCCTGTGGCTCCGGAGACCACCGCATGACTGGCCGCAATCACGGCCATCAGCTCGCGCACCGATAACTGCCCCATCAGATTCAGGACTGAAGCAGAAAACGGCACATCACTGCTCATGTGCTGGGTGAATATGTCTGCTTCCACCTGGCTTCCCGTCAATACCACCCCCACGCCCTTCCGATGCAACTCATGCGCGAGCGAATGATACTGTTCAATCCGCCAGCGCCGGGCTGCAAATCCACCTGGATGGAGCACCACCCTCGGTGTAGGCATACCGCGCAATCGCTCTTGCCCCCACGCGCGCTCTGCATCGGTCAACACGAGACTCGGTGGAGAGACGATCCCAGGCTGCAATCCAAGCCCCGCAAGCATACCGACGTTATACGCCGTTTCATGCTTGGAAAAATCTTTACGATGTTCATAGATCCGACGATTCGCCAACACACTATACCAGCGGTACCCTGTGGCCACTCGAATCGGCACCCGTGCTAGGAATGCCGCCCACATCAACCGTTTAAACGGTTTGAGAAACACCGCCGCATCGACGGCCCGGCAAAACAACGCCTTCAACTCGCGCAGGGATTCTCGGCCCGTGACTGTCCAGACCTCGTCGAGATCCGGATGGTGCGCCAAGAGCGGAGCGGCGTACTCGCTGGATAGAAACGTGATCCGTGCTTCCGGCAGGAGCCTGCGCAGTGCGGACGCGACCGGCAGACATAGAATTTCATCGCCGATCCCGTCAGGCCTGACTAAGAGAACGTTCATCGAGGGACCATTCGCTGAGCACGCTGTACTCGAGCCGCTGCCAATACTTGTTGTGGCGACACCATTGTCAGACATTCCAACGGCACCGTATTGTGGCAGGTCCGACTGAAACAGGGACTGCAGGGAACATTCCCTGACAAGACCGCATGACCCACTCCATAAGGGCCAGTCCGAACCGCGCTTGTCGGCCCGAACAAGGCCACGATCGGTATACCCACTGCCGCCGCGACATGCATCGGACCTGAATCATTCGTAATCAGCAGTGATGCCCTACTGAGGAGCGCTGGGAGCAGCCCCACGGTCGTGGCTCCGGCCAGATCGATGGCAGGAGTCTTCATCCTCCTGTTTACTTCAGCGATATCCGCTCGTTCATCAGGACCTCCGATCATGACCACCACGCCAAATCCTTCTTGCTGCAGCCGTGCTGCAACTTCGGCGAACGATGCAGGGGGCCACCGCTTGGTCTGCCACCGGGCAGAGACATTCATCGCCACCCAACTCGTTCCAGGCGTCACACCGGATCGACTCAATACACGATCGACCTCATCGTAATCGGTTTGCGGGATGCGAAAGCGAAATTCCGGCGCGCCGGACTCCACTGCTCCCACGGCCCTGGCCACAAGCAGATACCGATCAACCGCGTGCATATCCGATTGTGGAACCGACACACATCTTGAATAGAACCTGGGGCTCCCCTCTCGCCCATTGGCGAATCCCACAAGCAGAGGCGATCCACTGAACCACCCGATTGCAGCGCTCCGGAACAGACCCTGAAGATCCACAACAAGGTCGAACTGCTCTGCGCGAAGAGGTGATACCTGGGAGAGCCAACCCTTAAGGGTTGATTTCACCGGCCAAACCCGATCGACCCCGTCGATCCGCTCTACGAGACCAGCCCACTCACGTTTGACCAGCCAAGTCAGCCGAGCCTTGGGATAGGCTCGACGAATCGCCGCACAGGTCGGCATCGCATGCACGATGTCACCCAGCGAACTCGGCTTGATCAATAAGATGTGGTGATAGTCTGGCATAAGTTCAGGTATTTAGGCTGAAGGTTATGAATCGTCCATGAGGTTAGGGGTTCAGGCTGAAGACTGAAGGCCATACGTTAGTCGCGCAAGGCACAAATCAAGCCATTCAACACCTTCTCCGTTTCTACGATCTTGAGCTCAAGCGGAAATGAATCCTCATTGAGCAGGAAGCCCAAGCGCTTCGACAAATTTAGCTGATAGTGTAATTCCCTCAAGGACCCGAAGGCTATACTGAGAAACCTGAGATACTCTGCTCACTGTCATGAGCGAACCCCTCCATGATGTTAGACGGGACTGAAACTGCTGCCCGCCGAATTTGAGAAGTCAGTCCAAACAACTCTTCTTTCGGAAACCCTGAGGTTGTTCGATAAACCAGCACAACGACATCATCGGCCAACTCGAATGCCCGAAGCTTTGTGTGGTCACGCATGATTGACGCCTTGAAGTCTGAGGCCGACGGCTAATGGGCTGAAGGTCTGAGCCGTCGATCTTCAGAATCTTTACCTTCCGAACCTTCAGTCTATCTACCTTCAGCCTATCTACCTGAGACGCGTCCTCGCGTCCTCCAGAATCCAGTCAACGGCCTCAGCCATCGACTTCGCCATGGCATCCGGCATGGCCTTTTCGGCCTTGAGCCTCTCCAACGATTGCGCATCTACCGGCGCTGGCGTCAGGAGAACAGACTTCGCGCCTACCCTATGCGCTAGTTGTATGTCGCGTGCGTGATCGCCAATCAAATAGAAACGACGGAAATCCAGTTGTAACTCCGACACAGCCCGCTCCACCATGCCCACGTTCGGCTTGCGACAGCGGCATCCGTCATCAGGATGGTGCGGGCAGAAATAGATTGCGTCAAGCGCCACGTCCTCCTGCTCTAACAGACCTTGCAACCTGGCATGAATCGCTTCCAAATCTTTTAGGCTAAAGATTCCGCGGCCGACACCGGATTGGTTAGTCACAACCACCAATTTAGCCCCAACCTTTTTCAAACGCGCCAGAGCCGGGCCCACCCCTGCCAATAGCTTCAGATCAGCGGCAATTTTCAAATAGCCTGGATCGTAGTTCAATGTTCCATCTCGATCCAGAAACACGGTGACACCGTCGAGGGCTCCGTAAGGCGTGAGGCGTGAGGCGTGAGGCGGAGATGGGGTTTCCCCTAACCCCTCAGCCCTTACCCCTAACGGGGTCAATTGCTTCGTTGCTGCCTCATAGACCTGATCAACGGTTACTCTTGTCATACACCGATGGTCAATCGGACATTCACGCAACAGGCAGGGCGCACAATCGACGGGTTCCCGAACAATGGCATGTGCGCCCCCAAACGGCGACGTGGTCCGCCAATCGGTCGGCCCGAAAACGGCCACAACCGGGACTTTGAACGCAGAGGCGATATGCATGGGGCCGGTATCATTTGTGAGAAGCAGGCTGCACCGCTTCACCGCCGCCATCAGTTCCCGAATCGTCGTCGCCCCGGACAAAACCAGGGAACGAGACGATAGGCGTGCAGCAATCTCCTGGCCCAAATGCTCTTCCCCTTTCGCCCCAAAAATGACCACACTGACCTGTTGCCCTGGAGATGTATGGATCGTTCGGCAGAGTCGTTCCGTGACCTCGGCAAATCGTTCTGGCAACCAGCGTTTCGCATCGCCATAGGTCGATCCAGGATTGATCCCAACGACGATATCCGTCGGAGTCAACCCGCCCTGCGCACATCGCCCCACCATGGCCTGTTCCTCCTCGGGCAGGACGACGAGTTCCGGTACCGGAGGATCGCCCGTGAGGCCCAGCGGCTTCAACAGATCCCAATAATAGCGGACTTGATGGAGGAGCATGCGTGGATCCGGCACAGCGACTGGATCGGATAACAGCAAACTCCGCCCGTCTGTCGCATACCCATACCGGCGAGGCACACGTGCCAGAAATGTCAGGAAGGCTGCCTCGAACGCATTCTGAAACAAGACCGCCAGATCGAAGCCTTGCCGCCGCAACTGCTTGGCCAACGCCCACTTTCCCGATAACCCCGCATGACGACCCGTGATGTCGTAGGTCAACAGGCGCGTGACTGCCGGATGCCCCACAAACAGATCGGCCACAGCCGGTTTCACTAAGAGTGTCACCTGCGCATCAGGAAACAGCCCCCGCAATCCGCGGAGCGCGGGCTCACACATCACCGCATCGCCCAACCAGTTGGGCCCACGCACAAAAATGCTTTTCACGATATCTCGACCCACAGGTCTCCAATCCACATACAAAATTCCAAATACTTCAGCCCTTAGCCTTCAGCCCCATCCCAAGCACCAACTGCCGTAATCGATCTTCCCCCTTGACCACGTGCGTGGACAATCGAACTGCCCACCAATTATCGGTGGGGCGAAGCAGCGATGCCATCTTGCAGGCATCTTTCTCTGTCGTCACGACCAACTCAGCCTGAAGTTCAGCCGCTCTAGTGCGCACCTGCTCGACATCCTGCCTCGTGTAGGCATGGTGATCGACATAGGCCACTTCACCCATAACTCTCATCCCCTTTCGTTCGACAAGAGAGCGAAACGATCCAGCATGGCCCACCGCACTGCAAAGCAGGGCTGTTTTTCCCTTGGACCAAGAAAGCGGTTGCACCGCACCGGTCACTACCGACACAAGACTTTCCGGACGAAAAACCGCCTGGATGGGGTCCGTAGTCGAACCGAGCTTTGCCTGTAGTCTGCGGCACACCTCATTCACTTGAGCCGATACGTCTGCTCTCGTTACGATGATCGCGGTCGCACGTGCCGCCGCCTTCAGCGGCTCCCTGAGCCGGCCAGCCGGGACCAACGCCGCAAGCCCCGCCGCATCGGTGGCATCGATCAATAAGAGATTCACGTCTCGATAGAGCCCTCGGTGCTGAAATCCATCGTCGAGTAGGAGACAATCGATCGGGAATCGACCTAAGACCCAGTCACCGAGTTGGTAGCGATCGGCGCCAACGGCCACGATCGCCCTGGGACAACGCTGCGCCATCAAGAAGGGCTCATCGCCCGCCTCCTGCGGACCGACTAGCAGGCGCTCGCCATTTGACACTAACAAATACTGAGCCGTACTTGTCCGCCGGTAGCCCCGGCTGAGAATCGCCACCTGCTTCCCCTGCGCCAGAAGCCAGTCTGCCAGCAGAATGACCACCGGCGTTTTTCCCGTCCCGCCTAGAGTAAGATTCCCGACACTGATGACCGGGACCGGCAATCTCTTCTGATCAAACCAGCCCCAGTCGTACAGGAGCGCGCGCAGCCGTGCAACCACCCCATAGGGGATTGCGGCCCACATCAGCCACCATCTGACCTTTGTCCCAGGGTTCAACACCGTGCGTTATGATCGTCCGGCCATGAGAGGAAGCGACCGGTCTGCAAGAGGAGACCCACTGGGGCCTTGCTGCGGCGTCAAAATCCTCTCGATGGCGTCCATCGTCCGTTGCAAAGCGCCCTGGTTCTGTTCGACCACCTGACGTGCCGACCGGCCCATCCGCTCCCGTTCCTCGTCATCGGAAAATAGGGCTATGACTTGTTGTGAAAGTTCCTCCGCATGGAGAACCCGACGCCCCCCCCCTGCTTGGATAAGGAGATCGGCAATCTCCGCACAGTGGTCGGTATAGCGACCGAACAGCACCGGTTTCGCCCACTGAGCCGGCTCCAGCAAATTGTGTCCTCCGATCGGCACGAGTGTGCCGCCGACAAACGCCACCACTGCCTCACGGTAGATCGCCGCCAATTCACCCCGCGAATCGAGCACCAGCACACGGGGACCGGTGGACCGCAATAGACCGACCTGCCCCATGGTACTCCGCCGCTGCACCGCAAGCCCACGCGCCCGAATCATCGCCTCCA
The DNA here is from genome assembly GCA_039931295.1 of Nitrospirota bacterium. GTDB lineage: Bacteria > Nitrospirota > Nitrospiria > Nitrospirales > Nitrospiraceae > Palsa-1315. The sequence continues at coordinate 13,205 of JBDTSF010000004.1, forward strand.
CTGACTCCGCGCGTTCAATATGTCGGGGAGCGATGAGCAAGACCGCTGATGGATCGCGCGCCACGAGCGCCCGATAGCATTCCACAAGGATCTCTTCTTCGCCAGGGTGAGTACTCCCTGACACAAACAGCCGTTCTGTATCGTGAAGTCCAAGATGAGCCCTGGTGACCCCAACTTCCGCAATGACCGGTATCGGCTGGTCGAACTTGATATTCCCTGTTCGCCTGACTCGTGACGCCTCCGCTCCCAACGCAACAATACGATCGACATCCCGATCCGACTGCATGAGACAGAGGCTGAGCGTGTGCAACATCGTCCGATAGAACGATCGCACAGGCCCCCATTGCTGCCGCGCAAAAGACCTGGTCGAAAGCCGGCCGTTCACGAGGATAGTCGGCACTCCCTGCCGACGCAGATACCACAAGAGATTCGGCCAGAGTTCGGTTTCGACGAACAGATAGAGACAGGGTTGCAGCCGCTCAATAAACCGGGAAACGACCCAGGGGAAATCGAGTGGGGCATAACAGTGCTCAGCCACGCCGGCCAGCCGTTGTTCCACAGCTTCGCGCCCAGTCTCAGTCACGGTCGAGACCACCAGGCGGTACGTCGGGTGCCGGCGATGTAGCTCGTTGACAAGCGGGGTCACCGCAACCACTTCACCCAGAGAAACCGCGTGAATCCAAATAACTGGTGGTGTCGGTGCGGGTGGAATATTGTGTGAGGCAGACTGACCGGGTGGACTTTCTTGTAACCCTAGCCGTTGAAGCAATCCGGGACGGCACCGAGGCTTGGACAACAAGACTGCCACGATGAGCGGCGAAAAAACCAGTAACACGACATTGTAGAAGAGACGCCACATGGCTTTGCGCCCTAGGCGTGAGGCATGAACGGTGAACGGTGAAACGAAATCATTGAGCCCCTTACGTCTAACGTCTCACCTGTCACGCTGCACGACCTCTTCCGCCTGATTCGTCAACCGATTCAAGACCGACTCCAGCTCCTGGCACGCCGCTGCCGCCGCCTGTTCATCTGCTTCCCGCGGAACCCAGATGGGAGCTCCCCATAGATACAGCCCACGGGACCATGGATACGGAACCATGAATCGGTCCCAGCTCGCAAAGAGTTTTTTTTTGAGCAGCTAAAGGCCAGCGGCACAATCGGAAGCCCAGTCGCTTTCGCCAGCTGAACCACCCCGAGTTTCGCAATCTGGCGAGGCCCCTTGGGTCCATCTGGAGTCACGACAAGATCGGCGCCCGATCGCCCAAGGCGTATCAATTCTCGCAGCGCAAGCGCCCCTCCCCTCGTGCTCGATCCACGAACCGCCCGATGTCCAAATCGAGAAATGATGCGCGCGATGATCTCACCGTCCTGATGCTGGCTGATCAACACATTGGCCCCTGATCCGCGATAGCCGGCCGGAATCATCAGTTGCTGCGCGTGCCAAAATGCAAGGATGATATGCCGGCCCTCACGATACAACGCATCCACCTGATCATGGCCCTGTGAATCCATTCGCATCGACCGCCCCAGCCCTCGAATCACCGCGGCTCCGATGGGAGGGAGGACAGAGAGCTTCAGCCAATTCTCCACCCGCTTCATGGCAGGGTTACGCATCGGGAATATCCTGGAACTGCATGGCATGAAGCCGCTGATACTGCCCTCCACGGCGCAGCAACTCATCGTGTGTTCCCACTTCGACGATCAAGCCTCGAGCCAGGACCATAATCCGGTCGGCCTGTTGAATCGTCGACAGCCGATGGGCAATGACAACCGTTGTTCGATTCTTCATCAAATTGCCGAGGGCCAGCTGAACGACCCGCTCAGACTCGGTGTCCAACGCCGACGTCGCTTCATCGAGAATAAGCAAGGGCGGGTCGCGCAAGATCGCACGGGCAATGGCCAAGCGCTGCCGTTCCCCACCGGAGAGTTTTACCCCCTTCTCCCCCACGACCGTCCGGTACCCTTCCGGAAGGCGTTCGACAAAATCATGGGCATAGGCCAGTCGCGCCGCCTGGATAATGTCTTCGTCAGTCGCGCCCTCACGCCCAAAGGCGATATTGTTACGAATGCTGTCGTCGAACAAGACCACATCTTGCGACACCATGCCTATTTTCGATCGAAGGGAGCGGAGGGTGTACGACTGAATATCGACCCCGTCGATGAGAATGCGGCCGGCCGTTGGTTCATAAAAACGCGGGATCAAGTTGACGAGCGTCGTCTTTCCGCTGCCGCTGCTACCCACAAGGGCCACCATTTCGCCGGCTCGAATCGTCAGGTTGATGTCGTTGAGCGCCGGCACCGATTGGCTCTCATAATGAAACGTCACCTCGTCGAACGTCACTGACTGCGCAATCCGTGGCAATTCCAATCGGCCCTTATCCGCATCCTGCTCGGTCTTGAGGTCCAAGACTCCGAAGACCCGCTCTGCCGCGGCCAGTGCCTGTTGAATCATATTATTAGAACCAGACAACTTTCGAATCGGCGTATAGGCCATGAACATCGCGGTCAGAAATGAGAAAAAGGCCCCCGGCGTCATCGACCCGTTGATGACGAGGAAACCACCATACCAAATAATCGCGGCAACCCCCACGACACCGATCACCTCCATGTGCGACGACCCGAGGGAGGAGACCTGAATCGCCTTCATCGTCGTGCTGAGGAACGAGCGGTTGCTCTGTTGAAACCGCGCCGCTTCCGACTCTTCACGCCCATAGGCCTTCACCATGCGAATGCCGGATAACGTTTCCTGAAGTGTGGACGCCATATCACCCATCCGCTCTTGACCGCTTGCCGCCAACGCCCGTAACCGCTTCCCCATCCGCACCATCGTGAATACGGCCAAGGGAATGACGATCACCGAGAGACTCCCCAGCCTCCAATTCTGATAGAAAATCACGCCCATCATGGCCAGGAATGTGAGTCCCTGCTGAAAAATATCCTTCAACACTCCCGCCACCGCGTTCGCCATTAAGGTGACGTCGTTCACGACACGGGACACCAGCCGCCCTGACGTATTCACATCGTGGTAGGGAACAGGCAGCCGAATGAGTTTGCCGAACAACTCCTGTCGAATGTCGGTGATCACCTGATTCCCGACATAGTTCATGAGATAGTTTTGCCCGTAGTTGAAGATGCTCTTGAGCACCGCCACGGCAAAGAGCGCAAGCGGAAGGATGAGGAGGAGGCTTTCGTTCTTGTTGATAAAGATCTCGTCGAGGACCGGTTTGACGAGCCAGGCATAGGCGCCGGAAAAGGCCGCTACCAATCCTGAGCAGGCGAACGCGGCGCCTAATCGAATCCGATAAGGCTTCAGGTAGCGAACCAATCGTATCAGACGATCTAGAGTCGACATTCGGCTAACACCACTTGAGCTGCTCGATGCGACCCACCCGGCTCTCCCAACGATTGCCGAACCTGTCGCAGCCCTTCTTTCATCGCATTATACGCCGACAGATCGCGCAAGAGGTGCAAGACTTCCTGACACAGCCGCTCCTCCGTCGCCTCGTCCTGAATCAGCTCAGGCACGATCGATCGGCCGGCCACCAAGTTCACAAGCCCAATCCATTTCACATTGATCAGCCAACGCGCCAGCCGATAGGTCAACGGCGACGTCTTGTACAGCAACACCATGGGTGTTCCCACCACCGCCGCCTGTAACGTCGCAGTTCCTGACGCGATGAACAACACATCGGACAGGGCCATCACCTCACTGGCTCGATCATGCGCCACTCGAACCGGCACAGGGCTGTGCTGCAACAAGGCCTGGATCAGATTATCGTCAATTGAGGAAGCCTGCGCCAGGATAAACTGCGTTCCCGGCTCAGCCGCGACCAATTGAGCCGCCGCCTTGAGGAGCACCGGCAAGAGCATTTCGACTTCGCTCTTTCGACTTCCCGGCAACAATCCAACGACGCGAGCGGACTCCTCAAAACCGAACTCCTTCCGCAGCTCCGCACGATCATACTGCGACGCGACCGAATCAAGGAGTGGATGGCCCACAAACGTGCACCGAACTCCTGCCCGACGATAGAGTTCCAGCTCAAACGGAAGGATGACGACAACATGATCGACTCGGCGCTGAATCCATTTCATACGCCCTGGCCGCCAGGCCCACACTTGCGGAGCGATATAGTAGAGGACTCGCCGGCCGGCAGCTTTGGCGACTCTGGCGAAATGAAAATTCAGACCTGGATTGTCGATAAGCACGACAAGATCCCAGGCCTCTGCCTTCAGCACCTTCCGAATCGCGCGCACGCGCTGCACCATCGCTCGGATAGCAGACAACCCGATCAATCCCATCACATCCAACTGCGGGACACCTGGTACAAGACTGACTCCGGCAGCCCGCATCCCAGACCCACCAATGCCGACCAGCTGAGCCGTCGGGTCGAGTGCCATGATCGCTTTGGCCAAATGCGCCCCGTGAAGATCACCGGAAGCTTCGCCTGTGACAATCAGAATTCGCATGGCCTCCTATGGAAGGAGCTCGGAGGGAAGAGACCACGCCTCTATCCTGTGATCCCCCTCTCTCGCGATCCCGTGAATCCCGGATACCTCCACGATCTCTTTATCCCTTACGATCCCCTGCTTCATGGCGAACCGCAAAAGTCTCAATGGCTTGTAAGACCTGGTGCGCGAGACCCACTGCCGCCGCGCCGTCCTCACCCGATACCACAGGCCTCGCGCCTGCGCCGGCTGCGTGAAGAAACGATTCAAGCTGGAGCTTCAGCGGTTCCTCATCTCCACCCTGCAGCTGCTCAACCTCGACGGTCGGTCGCTCCCCTGTCTTGACGTTGCGTCGGCAAATCATTCCTTGCCTGGTCTGGAAATCGATCGACAGATAATTATCTCGCTGGAAGATCCGCAGTCGGCGCATCGTATTCGTCGAGACACGACTGGATGTCAGGTTGGCCACACAGCCGCTCCGGAACTGAATGCGGGCGTTGGCGATATCGATAGAAGTGGACAACACCGCCACCCCAGCAGCATGCACCTCCTCAACAGGACCTGGATTCAACGACAATACGAGGTCCAGATCGTGAATCATCAAGTCCAACACCACATCCACATCCGTCCCTCGTTCACTAAAACTGCTGAGACGATGACTTTCAATGAACACCGGTTGCCCGATATAGGGACGCATCAGCGCCATCACCGGATTGAACCGTTCACTGTGTCCCACTTGCAAGCAACAGCCTCGCTGCTTGGCCACGTGCACTAACTCCTGCGCCTCTCCAAGTGTGACGGCAATCGGCTTTTCGACGAGGACATGTTTCCCTGCATTCAGACAGGCATATGCGACGGTATAGTGGCCTGACGTGGGCACCGCCACGCTGAGGACATCGACCTGTGGCAACAATTCATCGACTGTACGAAAGACGCGCACACCATGGCGAGCTGCGACCGTCTGCGCTCGTTCGACCGATTGATCCACCACACCGATGAGCTGCGATCCGGGCAAAGACGCATAGAGACGTGCATGGTGCTGCCCGAGATGTCCAACCCCGACGACGCCGGCCCTCAACGGTGTCATACTTCGAGCCTTACTTCCTACCCGGTTCGAGTTTCGTGATCCCGACGATCGCGATCCGAGCAGACCGGGCCTTGGCCAAGACAACCTCGCGATCCAATAGGACCGTACGCCCGGCCTCAATCGCCAAGACAGACGCCTTCACCGAGGCCATCACCTCGATGGTCCGAGGTCCCACAGCCGGGAGGTCGAACCGTAAGTCCTGTTGCGGCTTCGATCGCTTGACTACGACCGCGCCGTCTTTGGCCAAATCGCCTCCGCGCTTGATGGCTCCGTCGGTCCCTTCGACGGCCTCGACCGCCACAACGACACAATCTTTGATCACGACACACTGCCCAATATCGAGACGACCGATGTCATGGGCCACATCCCACCCATAACGGATGTCTTCCCACTCTTTCTCCGATGGCGCTCGCGTCGTCAACGTCCCTTCCTCTGCGAGGATCCCTTCGAGACCAAAGGTCGATTCACAGATCGCGATCCCTTCCCCTTCAAGTTCCTTTGCGAGTTCGCGCAGAATATCGTCGTCTTTTCGAAGCGCCAACCGCGTCGCCATGGCTAAGGTGCGGAGATCCGGCCGCAGGGTGGTAAACATGTGGGTCTTCTTGATCCCACCCAACATCACGGCCTGGCGAACCTTGTCTTCCTTGAACGCTTTGATCAGCTTGCTGAGCTGGCCGATTTTGATCCAATGAATCCGATCTACATGACCGGCTAACTCGGGTTCCGTCTCGCCTTCGTGCGCCACAGCCGACACGTGATAGCCTAGCCTTTTTGCGTTATCTGCGAAGATGATCGGGAAGCGGCCATTGCCGGCAATAAGCCCAATCCGCTCGCCATTAGTAACGTGAGGTCGCGATGCCACGATGTTTACTCCTCATCCTCTTGGTCTTTACCGACCGACCGGCAAATGCCTCGTTTCGTTCCCTCAAGAAACTTCACGACCGTCATGACGTCCGGTTGATCTCCAAACTCGGCCTTGGCAAGCTTGGCGGCTTCAGCGGTTCGATGTCCAGACCGGAAGAGCATATCGTACGCCCGCTTCAGAACCGACACCCGATCCGTTGAAAACCCCTGTCGGCGCAATCCCACCGAATTGAGACCATACATCCGCGCGCGATAGCCACCAGCAGCCCGCATGAACGGTGGAAGATCCTGCCCAAGCGCGCAACAACCACCGACCATGGAATAGGATCCAACCCGTACATGCTGATGGATACCGGTCAGTCCGCCGATGATGGCATGGTCGCCGATGGTGATGTGGCCGGCTAAACTCGCGGCATTGGCCATAATGAGGTGACTCCCGAGCCGGCAATCATGCGCCACATGCACGTAGGCCATCAGAATATTCTTTGACCCGAGTGACGTCACCCCTCCACCCTCCACAGTGGCACGGTTGATCGTGACATATTCGCGAAGGATATTGTCATGGCCGATGATGACCTTGGTTGGTTCTCCCTTATATCCAAGATGTTGCGGTGGCCCGCCTATCGAGGCAAATGGATGCACGACATTCCGCTCACCGATCTCCGTCCATCCATCGACTGTCACATGGGACAACAATCGGCTTCCTGTCCCAATCGTGACATGCTCACCGATCACACAGAACGGTCCGATCTCCACATCATCGGCCAGACTCGCCTTGGGATGAACAATCGCTGCTGAATGAATCTGCACGCTGAACCTCCAGTGGAACGAAAATTGTGAATCGTTATTTGCAATCTACACATGTGACCGCCGCCACATGTTTCTTCATCTCACGCTTCTCGTTTCACGTCCTTCTCCTCGGTCACCATAGCCGTTACTTGAGCTTCACAGACGAGTTCCTCCTCGACAAATGCCTTACCCTGCATCTTCCAAAACGGCGCCCGTTTCTTGACCACGTCGATCTCAAACCGTAACCGATCACCAGGCACAACCGGTTTTCGAAACTTTGCACCATCGATGCCGGTCAAATAGACCACCGGGCGCAACGCGTGCCCCATCGACTTCAATGCCAGAACTGCGCCGACTTGCGCCATGGCTTCGAGGATCAACACCCCTGGCATGACCGGGCGTCCCGGGAAATGGCCTTGAAAGAAGGGTTCATTGATCGTCACGTTTTTAATTCCAACGATCCGCCTGTCGGGGTCCAGCTCCTGCACACGATCGATCAGAAGAAAGGGGTACCGGTGAGGCAGAATAGACTGAATTTCGGCTTGTTCCATCACAGACATCGGCGAAACCTCCTCTATCAGGATGCTGAAAAAGTCCGCCAACATCGTTCTCGCATCGCTCAGAAGCTCAACGTACCGAAGGGTACGCCTCGCCTCTTCGCTCGCTGCGGCCTTGCTGGACGGCCTTTTTGAGCATCCTGACGCTTTGTTGGCATCGACACTACTACATATGATTTTAGCGGCAAACTTTCAAATGATCCCTCCAAGCTTGCTCGCTGTCTCTTCAAGGATGGGGGCTGATTGAGCTTCCACTGCGCGCATCGAACGAGCACTTTCTGAATGTGCGCGTTCTGCGAGCATAGAAGCTCATCAGCCCTCATCCCTTCCCTCTATTTATTCTGCAGATCGAACTCTTTCACCACTTGATCGGTCACATCCAACGCAGGTTGATGATAGAGTACAATCCTCATCATGACTGTCTCGTTTCCCTTGTCGATCACCGCAACATACCCATTTTTTTCCCCGACGGCTTGCGCAGCGGCTTGCACTTTTTTTGAATATTCCGCCACCATGTCGCGCTGCTTTTGTTGAATCTCGCGATTGAAATCGGATAGGCGGCGTTGATAGGCGTCTAGCTTGGCCTGGAACTGACTTTGCTTCTCTTGCTTTGCGCTGTCGGACAACTTCTCGTCTTGAGTCGCCTGTTGCAACTCTTTCAACTCTAGATCGTCGGCATTGATGATTCTCTGCCTGCTCATGGAATACGCCTTCAGCTCTTCCAATGCACGTTTGCCGGCCTTCGATTGCTCAACCACCACTTGCTGGTTCATCACGGCAACTTTGAACGTGTCATCCGACAACGCCGGCGACACCATCGCCAACCACAAGGCGGCCACACCAGTCAATTGAAGTATTCTCAGTCGTTCCATCGAACCCTCCTTCGTTCCTCATGAGTACGACAGTCACCCACTATAGTCACGAACATTTCTCCGGCCATCGCCAGACCGCTGCTCTTGGGAATGAACGAGATCGGTCTACCAGCAATCCGCTTCCCCGACACCGCGTTATGAATCATGCGGCACGATGCCTCTCTCACACAGGCAGCTGCGCGATGGCACGCCACGGAAAACGAACGCGTATTCACTCGAATACGTGAGGATTTTTCGGGGCCACGAACATAGGAGATGCCTGGCCATCGTTTGCCCCACGAGAGAGAACCACGCCGGACCGATGCCTACGGATACTCACGATTGAATTCATCGATCACCTGACCGGTTATATCGAGGCCCTCATCGCTATAGAGGGTAGGGCCCCCTTTCCCCTTATCGATGACGACCTGTAATCCAAGGCGTTTCGATACGTTCCCCACCATGAGTCCGACCTTCTCACGGAACCCTTCAAGTACGTCTTTTTGTTTTTCTTGAACCTCTCGGTTCATGTCGTTCGCTTTCTGCTGATACTCTGTGACACGACGTCGAAACTGCTCTTCGCGCTCCCGTTTCGCGGTCGGGCTCAAGACGCTCGCCTGCCTCCCAAAATCTTCTTCCATCCGGCGAAGTTCTTTCTCATCCATCTCGATCAATGCCTGGCGATTCTTCGAGAAGATGGTCAAGGAGTCCTTCGCCTTCTTACCGACATTCGTTTCGCTGAGAACACGGGCCGCATCAACGACTCCTATCTTCCCATCGACCTTAGCCACACCGGCAGCACAGCCGGACACAGCGAGGAGCGCCGCTACTAGACCTCCTGCACAAAATATCGTCCGTACAACAGCATCAACCTTTAGCACACCGCCACCTCCACTCCTGGTCAAAGACTTGCTCTCTCAGAACAGCTGCCCAATCGTAAACTCGAAGACCCCTTTGCGCTCTCCTGGGTTGGGATCGATATTGATCCCGTATGCGGCACGGAGGGGGCCAAAGGGCGAAATCCACCGCCCTTCTAGTCCAACTGTTTTTCGCAACTTGGATGAGAGCGGCTCGTCGTCGTCGAAGCCTTTCCCATAGTCGAAGAAGATCACTCCGTTCAATTTCGCATCAGCGGAAATCGTAAAGATAAAATCGTTATTGAAGATCAACTGCTTGCTTGCCCCAAGAAGGGAATTAGTGTTGGTCACCGGCCCCGCGCGCCCGAAAGCGAACCCACGCATTGTATTGATGCCACCGACGAAATATCGCTCAGTCAAAGGAATAGGTTGCCCCTCAAGACCGACCGCGGCGCCATAGCGAGCGCGAAAGGAAAACCGTGTATCGAAAGGCAGTGGAATATATTTAATCACATCCACATAATATTTATAGAAGTTATTGGTCCCGCCTAGGTAGGGCGTCCCCACGTCGAAGCCCACAGCGGCTCGCCAACCAGTACGCGGATCCATGTAGTAGTCCCGTGTGTCGCGAGCGAACGAGGTTCGGAACCCGGTCGACGACTGGCTCCCAAGTTGCCGGCACACAATCGGAAATCGATCTGGGCAAATGCCCACAGCCGGATCTTTAAAATTCAATTCTTCCGCGAACAGACTCACGCTTCCAGAGGTATATTCTGAAAGATATCGACCTAACGTCACGCTAGCGCCGGTTTTCTTCTCGAAATAGGTGATATAGTTCGTCGCCGTGGCGTAGACGTCCAACTGCATGGAGGTCAGGGAGTCGTTCACGTAGGGGTTGCGAAATGTGATCAACCCGATTTGCCGCCGCTGGCCCAACTGACCGCGGACTCGCCCCATCCAGCCATTCCCACCAAGATTTCCCTCCGTAATATCGGCAATGGCGACCACCTGATCCAGCGTGCTGAATCCGCCGCCGACGCTAAACTGGCCAGTGGGTTTTTCTTTCACGCGAACATTCAGATCGACCTTGTCCGCGCCCACCTGCGCCGGAAGGATTTCCACCGTCTCAAAAAAGTTCAAGTTATTGAGACGCTGAAAGCTCCGTTTCAAGGCGGGGGTATCGATGACATCTTGTTCATCGACACGGATCTCACGACGAACCACATTGTCTTTGGTCTTCTCGTTCCCACTGATATTGATCTGACGGATCCGCATCATCTCTCCTTCCTTGATGGTCAGAATGATACTTGCGGTCCGCTCCGTGGTGTTCGGAACCACATTGGGAGAGACATCAACAAACGAATAGCCCTTACTCCCATACAGATCGTTCAATCGTGTAATCTCGTCACGGAGTTTCTGACGCTGAAAAATTTCCCCTTCCTTCATCTTGAGCCCCTGGCGAAGCTCTGGATCTTCGAACACCGTATTCCCGCGGAACCCGATTTCACCGATGGTGAATGGCTCCCCCTCCATGACCGCGTATGTCACAACGAACCATTTCTTGTCCTCACTAAGGTCCACCGTCGGCAACCCAACCCGGGCGTTTAAATAGCCTTTGTTGAGCAGGACCTCTTTGACCCGCTCGACGTCATTGTTCATTTCTTCCCGCTTCAAGACACCGGCATCTGAAAGAATAGACGGCAATTTGAGTTGCGTGATCAATCCATGCCAAGGGATCCACTCTCGCGTCGCCATCACCTTAAACATTTCGTCCTTCGTTGCCGCATGCAAACCGTCAAATTCGACCGTTTTCACGCGTGCCTTGTCCCCTTCTTTCACGAGAAATGTCAGGCGCTTCCGATCCTCGTCCAGAGTCTGCACGACCGGGATCACGCTGCAATTGAAATAGCCATCCCCTTGGTAGGCCAGGCGAATCTTTTCCGCACTCTCTTTTGCCTGCAACTGATCGAGAAAGGCTTGGCTCTTGATCGTAATCTTCTCTTTGAGCTTATCGTCGCTGAGCGCGGTATTCCCGTCAAATACGATCTCGGTAATAAACGGTTTCTCACGGACCAGAAACGCCAGGGCCGTACCTCCCGTCCCCGCTTCCGTGTCGACCTGCACCTCTTCAAAGTATCCGGTTTCGTAGAGGATCTTGATCTGTCCGCGGACGTTTTCAGAGGTATAGGGATCACCTGGTTTCAACGTCAATCGACCGAGAATCGCCGGTAATTCGATCCGTTTGTTTCCTCGAATGTCTATCGTCGTCACTTTCACTCCGGCTGGCTCCGCAGCGAATGCAAACACCGGCAGCAGGCTGCAGACCAGAGCGATGAATACCATGATGACAAGCCAGCGTGGCCCCGCCCAACGGCAGACTCCCTTCACTGGATCTGTATCCCATAGGAACACGGAAGAAATAATACCGGCATTATGGGCAACCCTAACTTTGGCCGTAACCGTACCTGCTCCCCCTCACCACACATTCGCACACACGATGGACCTGGAGCACTTGTGCGCCGCTGGCAGCAGGAGTGACGGGCGTGAGCAACTCGGGCGATCAACACACACGTGCCCCTCACGGTCACCTACGTGCAAAACCACCGGATTATATTGGGCAAGTATTTGAATGTAAAGCTGATAACCCATAATTATTCACGTAGGCTCGTTGCAACCTGGCGAGGCAAACGCGGCAGACGACGATTTGAGGTTCGACGCTCGCTGTCGCGGAACGTCGTGCCTCAGATTACGCGATAGAGTCATGCATGGCTCGCCAACTCTCGCTCTCATAAGCCATCACGTCTCCCTTCACTCTGAAACTCCGCACCTGAAATCTGAAAACGCTTGATAGACACCTGCACACGCGACAGATTTATTGAGGCTGGCGGGGTCTATTCTCACTCACGTTGCGCGAGCACTGCAGGGGTGTTCACGCATAGGAAGGAACCCGAGTCAGAACGGATACTGAGCGTCACTGTTGCGGATGAGTGCCATGGGCAATATGAGAAGCGGACATTTCATCGTCACCTGTGTACACTTGGCATGTACGAGCCCTCCTTTGGCACTCAACATCAGCCACGCAATCGTACGATCGCTCCTGCATTCCTTGACATCGTCTACCTCATCACATAGTATCGAACCATGTCACGTTATGATGTCCGTAAAGCTGTAATTCCCGCCGCTGGCCTTGGCACGCGCTTCCTTCCCGCGACGAAAGCGTCTCCCAAAGAAATGTTGCCGCTCGTCGACAAACCACTCATTCAGTATGCCGTGGAAGAAGCGGTCGCCTCCGGAATCGAAGATATTATTATCATCACCGGAAGGGGCAAGCGCGCGATTGAGGACCATTTTGACCGGTCCGTCGAATTAGAAGAAAACCTTAAAGGCAACGGCAAAGCACAGCTCTTGAGCCAGATGAGACACATCTCCACGCTTGCAAATTTCTGTTACGTCCGTCAGTCGGAGGCCCTTGGACTTGGCCATGCGGTTCTTTGCGCCCAACGGCTGATCGGCGACGAACCCTTTGCCGTCATTCTCGGGGACGAAATCATTGACGCCCCGGTGGCCGGCCTTGCGCAACTCATTCATGCCTACAAGAAACGACACGGCGCCATCCTCGGTGTGCAGGAGGTCCCCCACCATGACGTCAGCCGTTATGGAATCGTGGCGCCTCGAACTCTCTCAGCAGGGTTCCATCGAGTTGAGGGCCTTATTGAAAAACCGGCACCGGCCGACGCCCCATCCAACCTGGCAGTCATCGGTCGCTATGTCCTACCGCCGGACATTTTCTCTATCCTGAGAAAGACACGGGCCGGTAAAAACGGCGAGATCCAATTGACCGATGCGCTGGTGGAATTGGCGAAGAAGTCCCCCATGTTTGCGCTAGAGATACAAGGACAACGGTACGATGCCGGGGATAAGCTGGGCTTTCTCATTGCAACCGTCGAATTCGCGCTCAAAAACCCCTCCCTGGGACCGGAATTCAACGAGTATCTGCAGAATCGGAGGTGGCCCTCCGGCGAACGCCGCAAGACAAGGGCTGTCAAAGCCTAACACGCGACGTGAAATCCTTTGTGAACGAAGAATTACTCGGGGCTGTCCATTGAAAATACGCCCAGTCGGTCACTGTATCCCGTGAGTACGCTTCAACCCGACCACATCACGGCCCTTGTTGCATGCAACTATTTCACTATCCTGACGCCCTGACACGCAGCGACGAGAGCACCGCTTCTCTCGCTCACCATTGAGCACACACTGAGACCATACCGATGAACGACCCAATCGAACAAGACTTGCAGCCGCCCCAAAATATCGAAATCCCCGACCAACTTCCGCTATTGCCGGTCCGAGATATCGTCATCTTTCCCTATATGGTGCTGCCATTATTTGTCGGGCGAGAGATGTCGATCAAAGCGATTGAAGCCGCGCTCGCCGGCAATCGCATGATCTTCCTGTCGACACAAAAAGCCTTGGACGTCGAGAACCCTTCACCGG
>JBDTSF010000005.1:0-35808 GCA_039931295.1 Nitrospirota bacterium
ACGCCACAAGAATCGTGCGGATTCTGCAGCGAAGGGCTGACGGGACAGACGCGAGCGGAACGTCCGTTGACCTCGTTGGCGACGGCGAGGGAACAGTTCGAGAAAGAATACATTGTGTCGGTGTTGGACCGGGTAGACGGCAGCCGCACGACCGGTGCGAAAATTCTCGGCATCTCGCGCAAAGCGCTGTGGGAGAAGTGTAAGCGCTATGGGATTCCGTCGGCGAGAGAAGAGGCGGAGGGTGAGAAGGAATAGGGAGCGGCCAGGTGCCCTTCTTGCTCGCAGACAGAAGAGGGGGATGGAGCCTGATGATCTTCTGTGCTCGCGCAACGCGCGGTCGCGGACTCCCCTCGTTGGACGCGCGCAGTGGAAGATCAATCAGCCCCCATCCCTGGAGAGAGAACGAGCAAGCTTGGAAGGATGGGACAGGAGCGGAACGCGCACGATAAGAATGTGCTCGCCTGGGACAAGAGTGCGTCTCGGCGCGCTCGGGTTGGGTGGGTGAGAACGTCGCGCGCAGTAAAGGGCAGCCTCGGCCACCCTCTTTGAGTATGTATAAGGATTCGAAAGGTCCTCGTCGGATGCGAACAGTTGCGATTCTGCCAGGTTGCCCCCCAGGCAGGGACAGACCGCTGATAGACCTGTCCCCGCATGGGCCAACCGAAGTGGGCGGAGTTTCCCGAAATGGCTGTGAGACTCCCAAGCCATTTTTGTGTCCGTAGCTGAATATGCTGCATAGGTAGTCCGCAGCAGACTTATTAGTTAGACGCTAATGCCAACTGTCCCAGAAACTCTTGCTGCATGGCAGAACTCGCGTTGCCCGAAAATTGAAGTTGGAGGCCTTTACGCCAGAAACTCTATAGCCCATAAGTGGAAGGCGACATTTCGCAGTCTTGAATTAAGGGAAACAGCATTTTGGCGTATTCATGATCTCCTGACCCAAACGTATGAGCTGCACCTTAATGGGAGGGCTCTGGGGGCCAGAATACTTCTGCGAAGCGCTATAGAAACTCTCGCAACACTGATCTATCTGAATCAGTCTACTGCGGCAGTGATTGCCGGAAACCAAGATTTTCATGATTTCTCGAACTTGACGACTCGCCTCTTGCTCGGTTCGCGCGACAAATCGACTGACCATCAAGCAGTCAATATCATCTCTGTGTTGGAAAAATGCGAGGAGCGTTACCCTGGAATAATGGGCCTTTATGCGCAGTTATCAGAAAGCGCGCATCCAAATTTTGAGGGGTTGTGCTTCGGTTACTCGCGAATTGACCACGATAACTATGTCGCCGAGTACTCGAACAATATGTCAGCTATGTACGCTGACGAATTAGTGCCCGCAATGGAGTTGTGCATGTTCGTGTTTGAGCATGAGTACAACACGGAGTGGCCCAAACAGTTTAAGCAACTAGAAGCGTGGATTACTGAAAATGATGAAAGGCTTGAGGCAACCAAAGGTGGGAGTGGTGACGTCTAGTTTCGCCTTCGAGACCCACGGTGGGACAGTGCACTGGTTCCTGTTACGCTCGTGTCCCGCGTGTCTCAACGCAGCATTAGAGAGAAGAACAGGGCCGTGCCACCCGAGTTCCGGTGCAGCTTTTTCAGGGTACGGACGATAGGGCGACTAGGCTCACTCAGCTGGCTCCGCGCCGCCTGCCCATAATTTCACCGTGCGGTCCCAGGAGGCGCTGGCGAGTTTCATTCCATCCGGTGACAGCGTGATCCCACGAACGCCTGCGGTGTGGGCTTTGATTGTTCTGAAGCAACGGCCGTTCGAGAGGTCCCAAAATTTGATCGTGGCGTCGTCGCCGGCGCTGATGAGTACCTTGCTGTCCGCTGTGACGGCGAGGGTACGCACCCATCCCGTATGGCCCTTCAGTGTTCGTTGTTCCGCCATGTGGGGCATGTCGAACAGCTTGATTGTCTCGTCACGGCTTCCGGTGATCAATAGTTTGGCATCGGGGGTAAAGGCCATGGCACCGATCCAATAACTCATCGGCTTTTGAAACCCACCGTCATCTTCAATAAAGTATCCGCGTGTTTCACTGGTGTCTTCCTCGGTCTCCTTCCAGTGGCCGTTGTGCAGGATTTTTTCCTCGCCACTGGGTAAAACTTCCCACAGTTTGATCTTACCGATATCCATTCCACTGGCAAGGTGGGTCCCATCCGGCGAAAAGGCGACGCAGACAGACCAGTTATGGTCATATTGGTCTTTGCCGAGGAGGGTCATGAGCTCGGTGCCGGTGGTGACTTCCCAAATCTTGATATCTTTATTGTGACTGCCGCGCGCCAGCATAAGGCCGTCGGGCGAGAGCGAGAGGCTGACAACATTGTGATCGTAGCGTGTGAAGAGAAGTTTCTTTGATTCGCCGGTGGTTGGGTCCCACAGGCGGATGGTCCGGTCCTCGCTGGCAGTGGCTAGTGTCTGACCGTCCGGCGTGAAGACGACGGATCGGATGTCTGCCGTATGTCCTCTGAGTGAGCGTAGGAGGCGTCCAGTTTCAATGTCCCATAGGCGAACGAGCCGGTCGACTCCTCCGCTGGCGAGGGTCAATCCGTCTGGTGCGAAGGCCACCGACCACACTCCATGTGAATGGCCTCGAAACGCAGTCAACTCCCGTGCCCCTGTCTTCCAATATTCAAGGGAGTCGATCGGCGTAGCGCCCGTTCCTGATGGGATTGGCGTGAGCGGTGAGAGAGCGGGGTCAAGTTGGGAAGTTGTGTGATCGGCCATGTACATCCTTACGGCTAGAACAAGGTGGAGCGGCGTACGGCGACCGGTTTGATTGCAAACCGTCGATTCGCGCCAGTATAATTCGTGTAGGTTTACAGAGATCGTAAGAGAAGCTTTGTCGGCAAGTCAAGCAGACTCCTAGCGCGCCTCTCAAAGGACAAGTATGGAACTTCGTTTTCAGCCTGCACTTCTGCAAGAGGTCATCGACTCGTTCGTCGAAAAGACGGAACGGGAAGGCGACCCGACCTATTATAAAGAGTTTCACGAACTGGCCGATCCGATCTATGAGAAGTTTACGCTTGACGATCGGGAGAGTGAGTTCAAGAAGCTCTACCAGTACATGTTCGGGACCTGGGGGTTTTCCGATATTATTCGCGATGCCTTCAACGAATATCCGTTGCTCAAAGAGCGAGTCGGCATCGTCCTCGTCAAGGGGGTCCTCAAGGAGGATCAAGAGGGTGTTGATATTCTGAGGAAGTGGGGGTCTGTCGAGCACGAGTTGGCTCGCGAGTTTGAAGAAAAAGGTTTGAAGGGCGTCGGGATCAAGCTCATTCCACGTCGATTCTATGACCCTGCGCTCACACGCTATTGCCGGCACGAGTTGTTGCATATCTCGGACATGCTGGATCCGGTCTTTGGCTATGATCCTGATACCAAAGTTGGGCAAAACCCCGGCGAGGAAACGCTCATTCTTCAACGCTATCGGGTGTTGTGGAGTCTCACTGTAGACAGCCGGCTGACCGTTGCCGGCAAAGAGCCGATGCTGAGGAAAGAAGACCGGTTCAAAGAGTTTCGCTCCTGGTACCGCAAGATTCCCGCGCCGCAATTGAAATCGGTGTTTGAGGGGTTGTGGCAGACGAGTTTCTTTACCCACTCGGAACTGATTGAGATGGCGTCGGATACCTTACGTGTCATGGACCGTGCGGTGGATGTCGAGGGGGGGGAGGTTCCAGAAACAGAAAATAAAGTGATGCTGATGCCGGGATTTCCCTGCCCGCTGTGTCGGTTCCCGACCTATTCGTGGGTCGAGGATATGGGCGACAAGCTCGAGTCCTATGTGCTCGATTTCATCCGCGAGAATCATCCTGGCTGGGACATCGAGTTCGGGGCATGCGATCGTTGTGTCGAAGTCTATAAGTTGCGCGCCGACGGTGTCATGTAACGGGGCATCAATATGGCCACCGATCCGACCTATGGGCGTCGCGACTTCCTCAAGGACTCGGTCGTCTCCGTTGCCAGAGCGGCACAAGAGTTTTCCAAACACCAACATGCCTCGCCGGAACAACCGGCTCCACACCCGGTGCGAACCGATTGGCTGCGCCCACCAGGCGCGGCTGACGAGGCATTATTTTTAGAGCGATGCACTCAATGCGGTGACTGTGCCAAGGTCTGTCCATACGGGTCGATTTCGTTCCATCCGCAGAACGGGACCCCCGTAATTTTTGCCGATCAGATGCCGTGCTATCTCTGTGAGGACGTGCCCTGTATTACGGCCTGTGCGACTGAAGCGTTGCTCCCGGTCGAAGGGCCAGAGCAGATACGAATGGGCCTCGCAGTGGTGTCGCACCGTGTCTGCACGGCAGGGCAAGGCTGCCATGCCTGTGCATCGAAATGTCCCACGGATGCCTTATCGATGGACTTTGATCAACAGCGTCTTGTGGTGAAAGCTGAGCATTGCGTGGGATGCGGGTTGTGTGAACAGGTGTGCCGGACCGTGAATGATCGGGTGGCCATTCGGGTCATACCCATGAGATTGTTGGCGTCGGCGCAATCATGATTCACAAGGCCGGTCTGAAGGTTAGAGGGGAAATCTTGAAGAGATGCTGCGGCTCTTGAGAGAAAAAATTTTGAATAATCCTGAGTTTAGATTATCTCTTGTGAGTGGGAAGATCGTGCTTGACAACGCTTGAGCCGATACCTACGATACGGGAGTTTTATGCCAATGGTTTGGCTCACATGTTCGGGAAATATTCCGGGTATGAGGGTAAACCGAGGAATCGGTTCGCATGACCAGTAAACAGCCAGTACAAACAAATTCTCAGGCCGTAGCCGGGGTTATACCGACATCGCCGGCCATTAAAGATTCACCCGCAGTCGAACGCGCCCTCAATCGCAGTAAGCTCTATCTCCTGGTGTCGTGGAGTCAGTTGTACCCAGAGGACGAAGAGTTTCTCGATTATGTGCAATGCGGAGAGTTTGTTGAGGATGGACGAGCGGCGCTCGATACCTTAGGCGCGACGCTTGATGGCATCGGCGGCGAGCGGGCTAAGCTTAAATTGGTGTTGCTGCGTAAACAGTTCGATCAGATTGAGAAAGTGGTCGCGTCGGAATGTGTCAACTGGCAGTTGACCGATCTACAAGCCGAACATCGCCGAGTCTTCAGTAACGTCATCACGCTCGATTGTCCTCCTTACGAAACCCTATTTGGAAACGACCACGTATTCGCACAATCGCAAGTGATGGGCGATATCGCTGGGTTCTATCGTGCGTTCGGTGTGGAGTTATCCAAAGACATCCATGAACGACTAGACCATTTGAGCGTCGAATTTGAGTTCATGCACTTTCTGGCCTACAAGGAATCCTATTCCCGTTGCCACGATGGAGCGGATAAGACGCAGATTGTCCTGGACGCGCAGAAAAAATTTGTTAAGAATCATATCGGTCGATGGGTCCCGCTGTTTTGCCGGATGTTGGTCAAAAAAGCTGGGTCAGGGTTTTATAAACACGTGGCGGACCTGATGGCGGAATGGATGGATTTTGAAGTGGCGTTCCTTGGCGTCGTTCCCCAGCCCTACTCAGAGACCGATTATCGTCCGGCTACGTTCAATTCGCCGGAAGGCCAGGCCTATGAGTGCGGTGCGCAGGATCAGGGAAACGAATTGAGTCTGTTGCTGAACGAAGTCGGCGCAGAATCGTTCTTGGACAAGAAGGATCAGGGCAAAGACAAAGAGGCGGAAGGGCCGATCGGAACCGCCTAACCGCTGTGTCTGTTCATTCGACTTTCTTTTTTGTGTTGTCTGAAGAAAATTTTTTGCCGCCGCTCTTTATTTTTCATTGAGAGGAGGCGTATTCTATGGAAACAAAAGAGAAACCAAAGCCTCAAAGCAACCGTTTACGAATTGGTCTTCTGGTCGTGTCGGTGATCGTGGGTGTACTGTTAGCCATTTTCTCTATGATGACTGATCCGCATTAATCGTCGGCCTGACATTGAGTGTTCTTTTTTTACTTGAGAGGAGGGGTATCCTATGAGTGTAGTGCAGACACACAGTAAGCGTGTGGTGCTCGGCATTCTTCTCTCTGCGTTGATCGTGGGCGTCATGCTGACGATCGGGCAGGTTCCGTTGGCTGTCAGCCAGCCGGTGACCATTCCGGCGAAGATGGTCAAGGGTGCGATCCCGATGGATGGCGCCAATCCGGTATGGGAGGGCGTGCCCGGGGTGATCGTACCGCTGAGCGGTCAGCTAATCACCACGCCGATGCACCCGAATATTTCGGTGAAGTCGGTGTTCGTGAAAGCCATGACGAACGGTAAAGAGATGGGTCTTCGTATCGAATGGCAGGACCAGACCAAGAACGATACCACCATCGGTCCCCAGGATTTTAGGGATCAGGCGGCGGTCATGTTCCCGGTCAACACGGCTGGCGCCCCACCCTTCCAGTGCATGGGTCAGTCAGGCGGCACGACCAACATCTGGCGGTGGAACGCCGAGTGGCAGAAGGATATCGGCAAAGATAGCGCAGGTATCTGGGACGTCGACGACCAATACCCAGGCATTTTCTGGGACTATTATTTCGAAGAGCCGGCCGGAGGCGTGACCTATCCTGACCGGATCGGCCGAAGCCTCGGGCCTTTCAATCCTGGCATCTGGTCCGGCAACATCATGTCCGATCCGACGTTGCGTGTGAGCTCAGTTGAAGATCTGAATGCCAATGGCTTCAGCACCCTTACGACGCAAGCGCATCAGGATGTCATCGGAAACGGTGTCTGGGAACCTGCTGGTTCTATCAAGGGTGGTGGATATACTGGTCCAACCTGGCGCGTGGTAGTGAAGCGCACCTTGGAGACTGGCGATGCCAACGATACCCAGTTCAAGGCGGGAATGTCCGTACCCATCGCCTTTGCGGTATGGGACGGGAACAACATCGAGCGCAACGGCATGAAGGCGCTCTCCACCTGGTTTACTCTGAAGCTGTAGTAGGGAAGAACGATAGCGTAACGAGAAAACCCCAGTCCGGCGTCAGGCCGGGCTGGGGTTTCTTGTTTGTGTATCGGCGCGCCAATCCGACGCGATTTGGATTGGCGCGCCTGAACTACTTCTGCGCGCGGAGTCCCTGCACTATCTTTTTCTCAATGTCGGCCCGGTATGCGAAGGTTTCGATCGGTGTGACCTGCCACTTCATCATGCTCGATGCGGGAAGTGCGCCAATGAGCGACGTCACTTCATCTTTCGACTTGGCTTCAATCACAAAGGCTCCGGTAAAGGTGCCGGCGGCGATGCCTCCAGCAAGGACTCTGCTCTCTTTTCCTAGACTCTCGAGGGATGGGATGAGAATTTTTTCCAGTTCCTCGATCGTTTGCTCGCGGCTCGAAGGAGCCCCGGCTTGAGCCGCCATAAACTCGACTAGATAGAGCATGCCCATGGTCGTCGCGTTGCGCACAGCGTCCCGCTGCGCACCGACTTCGCCCAATGCCGATAGGAGAGGCAATGCGACCACTGCGACTGTAGCCAATACCCCTGTCAGCACGACCGTCTTTGATTTTCCGAGCAGTGTCATGGGCATCGCTCCTTTCGCAACGTGGCAGCATATCTGATTATTACGCGAGATGCCAAGATATGTATATGGAAGTTCAATTGAAAAGACAAGATGGGGAGGCGGGGGGGTGGAGCAAGGGAGAAACTCCGATGGTTGCATTTGCCCGAGGCCGGAGTGTATAAAAATAGTTGGAATTTATTGAGAATTCATCTTATTTTCTCTCCAGTTGATGATGGATCGGCATGAAGATTTCACTGCTCTTTCCTCCAACGTGGCATCCATCGCAGCCCTATCTGAGCCTCCCTTCATTGACGGGGTTTTTAGCTCAAGGCGGCGTCACTGATGTATCCCAGCGTGATCTCGGAATCGAACTCCTAGACAGGGTGGTGACCCATTCCTATGGGGTGGCCCTTTATCAGGAGTTAGTCGATAAACGGCGAACGCTTGAGCAGGAACGGACCGGGGATACTGGGCCCGGCAGTGCCGAGCATTTGGCGAGAGTGGTGGAGTCGCTGGACCGCTTTCCGTATCTCATCGATCGGATTGAGCCGGCCAAGGAAACTCTTCGCGGGGAGGGCTTCTATGATCTCGAATCCTACAAGGAAAGTCTCTTTCTCATCGACAAATGGCTGGAGGTACTCTCCACGCTCTATTTTCCGACCAGATTGACGGTCGTCGACAATCAGTTCGGCAGCTGTTCCATCTATTCATCTAAAGATCTGATGAAGATCATCAGGGATGAGGCCCAGAACCCCTATATTCGGCTTTTTCGTGAGCAGTTCGTGCAGTCGATTGTCGGCGACCAACCGGACTTGATCGGCGTGTCGATCACGGCGACTTCGCAGATTATCCCCGGTCTGACACTCTGTCGTTTGCTGAAGGAAGCTGCCCCCAATATCCACCTGACCATCGGCGGCAGCATCTTTACCAGACTGGTCGACAACGTGCGGCGCTGCCCGAGTCTCTTCGATCTGGCCGATGACATCATCGTGTTCGAGGGCGAGACCGCGTTGCTCGAACTCGTTCATCAATTGGATGGGAAAAAAGATTTCAGCAAAGTCCCGAACCTGATCTATCGCCAGAATGGGAAGATCACGATCAATCAGCCGTTTTACTCTGAGAACATCAACCAGCTGCCGGCTCCAAACTACGACGGCTTTCCGCTCGAGCTCTATCTGTCGCCGGAGCCGGTGTTGCCGGTACAGTTTTCACGAGGCTGCTATTACAAAGATTGTGCGTTCTGCGCTCTGACGCTGGATCACCAGAACTTCAGACAGAAAGAGCCGGGGCGGACGGTTGAGGAGCTGGCATGGCTTAAGCAGCGGTACGGAGCACAACGGTTCTTCTTTACCGACGAGTGCGTGGCCCTCTCACCGGCGAAACGGCTGTGCCAACAGATTATCGACAAGAAGCTGGATATCAAATGGACCTGTGAGATGCGCTTCGAGAAGCATTTGACCCGTGAACTTCTGACGTCGATGCGGGAGGCCGGGTGTCTGAAGATCGTGTTCGGACTGGAGTCCTTCAATCAGCGCGTCATGGATTTCATGAAGAAAGGAATCAAGCAGGAATGGGTGCGACGCATCGCCGACGATTGTATCGACCTGGGGATCGCGTTGCATTGCTACATCATTGTGGGGTTCCCGACCGAGAAGGAAGAGGAAGCCCGGGAGACGATGAATTTTATCGTCGAGAACGAACGGCTACATGGATTATACGGGTTCTCGTGTCAGCCCTGCCTCTTCGATTTGGAAAAAGAAGCGCCGATCATGAGCGATCCCGGCAGCTATGGCATCAGGCGGATCATGCGCCCGTCGGCAGAGGACTTGAGCCTGGGTTTCTTCTATGAAGTGTCGGAAGGCATGACGCCGGACGAAGCGGAGCGCCTGTATCAGCATGTCTATGAAAAAGTCAGCGAAGTCGTGTGCGAGTTGCCGTTCAACTACTCGATGGCCGATGGATTGTTATATATCGCGCGTGCCAAGGCGCAGGAAGTGCGCGAACCGCAGCCGGCAGGATCGTCATGAGTGGTCCTTTCACGACATTGATCCTGTCTCTTTCCGGTCGGTATAGTTCGCATGCATCTCAATGGTGTACGACGTGATTGCCACAAATCCCACCATCGACCGGATTACGGGGAAGCTCAGCGATCAATCTCTGCTGTTTCGATACACGATCAAACTCGTTCTAATCGTGTCATTTTCGGAATTGATTCTCTACCGGCTTGTGTCACGGCTGGGGATGCATCTCAGCAAGCTGGCCCAGGAGCATGAATGGATCATCCCGACCTTCACCGCCCTGACGCAGATTGGGCAGTGGTTGCTCAATGTCGTGGCGATTCTGCTATTTCTTGCCCTGAGTGTGGCGGCCGTCAATCGAGTATCCAATCGTGGGTTTACGGGATCGAATCGGATCGTGATTCCCTGTGTCGCGCTCCTCTTGCTCCTGACCGTGGGATTTTTGTTAGTTCCCCCCGCCTTCTTGGGGTCGGCTATTTATAACATCGTGGCGCTGGTCGCGTTGATCTGTCTGATGCTGGAGTACCTCTCCACCCATACCGAATGGTCGCATCGCGCTATGGGGATTACCTATCTTCTCGGGGTCGGGGGCTGGCTGTATTATCAGATCGTGTCCACCATCTATAGTTTTATCGGAACCGTTGCGGCTCCGCCCCTGGTGTATGAGGCGCATCGTGGAGGTGAAGGGCTCTTGGTCTTGTCCAGTATCCTGGTGATGTGGGCCTATGGGCAGGGCGTCTCGTTTCGGACCCGCAATCAACGGCAGCGCCGTCGTGCCATCTGGTTTTGGGCGACCTCCATATCCGTATTTACGGTGATGTTGTTCTTAGACTATTTGCTCCATCGGTATGATGCCGGGATGGCCAGTAACATTCGTAAGGCGGCGGACGGCATTGGGTGGATTTTTCAGTTCGGCATGGGCTACACGTTTTTTCTCCCGTTTGCGTTCTATCTGACAGGCCTGTTGTGCTGGTCGTACACGGTTATTAAATTACTCAACATGGGGCGTCTGGCAGGGTATGGTCTTGGATTGATGTTTATTGCGGGATATGCGCTCCTGTATTCGAATCTGACGCTCATGGTGGTGCTCGGCGCAATGCTCTTAAGCATGGACCGGCAGAGGCGCGATGCCACGGAGTCGGCGTCGGCGACGAATCCCCCCATGGTCAGTCGGCCGGATTCTTTGGCGGGCGGACATATCTAACAAGAAGTGAGAATGGTCAAAGGTGAAATGTGCAACGCAGGATTGCCGAGGTGTTTCCTCTGAGGCCTTTCACGGATCACTGGACTACCAGTTTGACCGTTCTGAAGTTCGGTTGACATCGGCACGGATTTGAAAGATTCACACGGTGCAGGGTATACAGGGTATATAAGTTGAGTTGTTCCGTGGCCTGCGAACAGACTTTTTACTACAGGGAATCGTATGAACGAACCAACCGCTGCTGTTCCTGAACAAAGCCAGACCATCATCGACCCCGGCGATCAGCCGCTGAGCCCCGACGAGGAAATCACCGAGATTGAAAAACTTTTGGCGGTCGAGCCAGACGATTTCCAGGCCCGCTGCCGATTGGGCGAGCTGTATTTCAGCAAAGGCCGGATGGATGACGCGCTCGTCGAGGTCAAGAAGTCGATCGAAATGGCGGAAGGGCTCCGTGCAGAGATGAATCGTTCGCTTGCGATGTACTATTCGAATTTGGGTACGATCTACGCCACGAAGGCCATGACGGATGAAGCGGAAACCGAATTCAAGCATGCGCTCGATGTCTTTCCCCACGATGTCCTGGCGCTCTTCAACCTTGGGCGGGTCTATGCCGACAAGAAGAAATTCATGGAGGCCAAGGGGTATTACGAGCGCCTTGTGGAGATTACGCCGGACGACCCCATGGCTTGGTATAATCTCGCGGGGGTCTATGTCGAGCTCGATAATCCCCAGGTCTCGGACTACAATACGATCGACATGGCCATCCAATGCTATATCCGCACGCTTGAATTGGACCCGAAGCATCTGGAAGGCAGTTTCAAACTGATGGAGTTGGCGTTGAATCATAAGAAAACAGATCTCGCGATCAAAGTCATGGAAGAAGCTGTCGAGCAAAATCCCGAGGAACCACTGGCCTACTACAACTTGATCAGCGTCTACGACAAGGCGAAAATGTTTGAACAGGCTGAGCAGGCACGGAAGCGATTGAAAGAACGGTTTTCCAAACGGGCAAAAGAGAGCAGCGCATCCTGATTGCCTCATTTATAAGGAGGAACACACCATGTTTGGGAGTCTTGGCTTTACAGAGTTGATCTTGATCCTTTTCATCGTATTGGTCATCTTCGGTGCGGGAAAATTGCCGCAGTTGGGAGAGGGGATCGGTAAGGCGATCAAGGGCTTCAAGAAGTCCGTGCATGAGGCGGACGCGATTGAAGCCGAAGCCCAAGCGGCCCAGCAGAACATGGCCGCCGCTCCGCAGCAAGCGGTTCCGGAGCCCCTGCTTCAAGCACCGGCTTCCGTGGAGCAGTCGGCTGCGCCGGTCCATTCAGTGTCACGCGGCTAATCAGCCGGGATAGGGTTACAGGTATATGGAAACCGAGCTTCAGCTTGCGATCGGCTATATCGAAACCTTCGCAGGCAACGGGAAGGCCAGGAGCACCGGCGATGGAAAACGGGCGGTCAAGTCCGGAATTCCACTGCCTCATCATGCCGCGCTCGACAAGGACGAAGCGTGGTTCTACTTTGCCGAGTCCGGGTCCGATCGTATCCGACGGGTCAATCTCCGGGAAGGCATCCTCCATAACTTTGCTGGCATCGGTGAAACATGCTACAGCGGCGACGAAGGCCTGTGTGGAGAGGCCGGGCTCTATTTGCCACTCGACGTCGCGTTCGATTCCAACAACGACCTCTACATCTGCGATTCCGGCAGTAACCGCATCAGAAAAATAGACCATGAGACTGGCATCATCACGACGATCATCGGGACCGGACAACATGGGTTCAATGGAGATGGCCCCGCTCTCGAGGTCAACCTGACCTGGCCTGCAGCGATCGCGTTCGATCCCAACGACGTGATGTACATCGCCGATACTCAAGCACATCGAATCCGCCGCTACGATCCACTGACAGGCATGGTCACGACTGTCGCTGGGACTTGGACGGCAGAGGACGAGGCTCGTGAGCAACCGCTCGTGGCTCGGAATCTGGTGGTGCTCTCCGGCGATGCCATCGGCATCGATTTCAGCGATGATCACGGCTGGCTCATGCCGGTGTGTTCGGATGGACTGGACATGTCCATGTATCTCGATGATGGAAAGCCTGCACTCGAAGCCCGGCTTTATGATGCCGTCGGGCTTACGGTGAATGGGAAAGGCGATATTATTTTCGTCGATAAGGGCAGCAACCGTGTCCGCAGCATCGATCACCGCAGCGGTATCATCTCGACAGTTGCTGGGGTGTGCCGGTATGGCTACGATGGTGACGACAAGCCAGCGGTCAGAGCTATGCTTCATGCGCCGGAAGCTGTGGTGGCTGATCAGCAGGACAATCTCTACATCTCCGACACGATGAACCATCGCGTCCGTAAAGTCGAGGCTGCCACCGGCCTGATCACGACGGTGGCAGGCAACGGAGACAGTGGTTACGAAGATAAGAATATGGGTGGGTGTGGCGCCGCACGTTTCGTCGCGAAAGAATCGGCAGGGACAGTGAAGCATGGAGACGGACTTCTCGGAATCGAGGCCGTGGTCAATTCTCCGGTTGGACTCTCACTGGACTCCCAGGGGTATCTCTACATCTGCGAGCGGGGCGAAAACAAAATTCGCCGCGTGAAACTCTGGTAGCGATTCGCTTGCCGTCGGATTGAGCCGCTTGGGCTGTGTGAGTGTTTGCGCCAATCGCAATGGGCTCCCGCTGGTCACCTGAGGGCGTTGCAGAGTGCGTACGACGACAAAGATATCTTCCCGCCCAGTCCTGCTCCTGCTCTTCCTCATTCTGGTGATAGCCGGGGTCTTAGTCGGCGTCGGTGTGCCCCTTGTGAGTTCCGAGGGGATGATTATTCGCACGCGTCTCGTCGAGGGGGATCTGCCAGCGGAGCCGGAAGATGCGGCTTGGGCCAAGGTCTCGCCGATGACGCTTCCATTGAGCGGTCAGGTGATTACCAGACCGGTCTGGCCGGAGCCGAGCGCGCGAGCCTTGACGGTGCGGTCGCTTCACAACGGGACTGAGATCGCATTTTTGCTTGAATGGCAGGACAACACCAAGAATGACCGTCTGACGCCGGGAACCTTTCGCGATGGCGTGGCAATCGGACTGCCGCTCGGCGACGCCCCTTCGTTTTTTTGCATGGGTCAGCTCGATCACTACATCAATATCTGGCATTGGAAGGCCGATTGGCAGAGCGATATCGACCGCCGGGCCGCGAAGGCCTCCGAAAAGGCTCGCGACGGTGTGCGAACGTTCGAAGTCATTCCACGACGAGTCTCGTCTGTCGAGGATCTCATCGGCGGGGGATTTAGTACCCTGACGACCAAAGAGAAGCAGGGCCGAGTTCAGGGGAAGGCTGTATGGAAAGATGGAGTGTGGCATGTTGTCATGCGCAGGCCCTTGGTGAGTGAAGAGCAGGAGAACGAAGCCAAGCTGATTCCAGGTCGGGTGCAAACTGTGTCGTTTGCTGTCTGGAACGGTGAGAATAAAGAACGGAATGGGCAGAAATCTGTCGCGCCATGGTTTCAGCTGGTTATCGACCCCGTTTCGAAACTCTAAACAGGCTGCTGAAAAAGTCCGCCAGCAGCGTTCTCGCATCGTTCAGGTCCTCAACGTACCCAGAGGGTACGCCTCGGACCTTCACTCGTTGCGGCCTTGCTGACGGCCTTTTTGAGCAGCCTGCGGGAGTGTTTTTCTGGCGAGAGGCGTCAACGTTGGAGGATGCTCGAATCAAGTTGGTCAGTGTTCACGCAAAGGCCCTCCAGAGAGGAAGGGCCTTTGTCTTGTGTGCCTGTTTCTGTCTCGGAGCCCTGTGCGGTACCGATCTTTCGCCGGTGAATGCGGCGGATCAGGAGCCGATGACCGTGGAGGAAGCCGAGCGATTGGGAGAAGAATTCGGTGTGATGGTCGGGGATGTGGACGAAGACATCAGAAAAGAATTAAAGCTCGAACGAGCGCAGGGCGTCGCGGTATTCGAAGTGATTGGGAGTTCGCGCGCAGACTCTGCCGGCATCAAGGTCCGATCCGTCATTAAGGAAATCAACAAGACCGAGATCAGAAATCTGATCGACTTTGGGAGAGCAATCAAGCGAGGAATGAAAGAATGTAACTTCACCGTCGGCACCTATGAGTCGGCTGATCCAGGCGATCCTGTGGGGTGGGGAGTGAATTTTCATTTCGTTGGATGTAAAAGGGATTGAGGATGTCACGACCTACATCATATGCCCAACACATTGCCGTTGGCCTCTGCTTCGCCCTCATTGTGGGGGGCATTGGCCTGTATCATGGCCTTGCCATGGCGCAGAAGGCAGAAGTTCCGGCGACAGCTGATTGGGTAGAAGAAATCGAAAAGATCTTCATCCGATCGGAAGACTGCAAACAATGCCACGACAGGCACTATGAAGAGTGGAAAGGCGTGCGCGAGCAGACGCCGGATCTCAAGACGTTCGGTCGAGTCGATGCGGCGTTGTTGCATGGGACGTCGCTGGAGTCGCCGGTCTTCCGTACGGTGTTGGGTATCTGGCTGCAGACCGATCCGACGGCGGATGAGCGCCGTCGTTGTCTCGCCTGCCATGTGCCATCAACTACTGTGTTCCCCCAACATGTCGAGAAAATTGTGGCCCAGGTGCTGTCCGGCACGCCACAAGTCGAGGGCATTGGCTGCGCCTCCTGCCATCTGATCAAGGAGGTCGAGCAGACGCCCGACTCTCCACCCTCATTCAAGATCGAGCCGGGGAAGATGATCTACGGGCCCTATGCAAATCCAGAAGAGAACCTTGTGCATCCTGCCACGCAGTCCGAGCTGTTCCGTGGCGCGAACTTCTGTGCTTCCTGTCATTTCGATAAAGTAAAGGATGTGATGCAGAAAGATCTGGCTGGCGAGATCTTACAGGGGACGATTTGCCAAGATTGTCATATGGAGCCCTCGACCGGCAGTTCCACATCGAAGCGTGGCGCCATGACTCGTGCGATCGGCCGGCACTGGTTCCGCGGGGTCGTGGTGTCCGGCACCATGCTCAAGAATCGAAATCTCCAAGCTGAATGGATGCCTCGCGTGGATCTTGAGGCCACCAAGGCTGCTTCTGCAGTGGAGGGGACGGCATTAGTGAGGATCGGCAGCCTCCCGCACAGTTTTCCAGATGGCGATCCGGTGCTCAAGCAGTTTTCTCTGATCCTGACCGCCAAAGATATGCAGGGTAAGGTGTTGAAAGAAGAGACCAAGCGGTTTGGCTTGCCCTACGACAAGATTCTCCGAGGCCCGATTCCTGACCCATTCATCAAAGGGGGCCATACGCGGAAAGTCCCTTTCTCCCTTGCGATCCCGCCAGGATCGATTGCTGCATCGATTGAAGCGGTGTTGAACTATGCGTTGATTCCGATGCCCGAACCGGCGCTCAAGGAGAAGTATCTTGCCACGTTGGCGACCGACAAAGAACGGGAGAGTGCGAAAAATATTTTCGATGAGTATACGCAGCCCCGTCTCTTGACGTACCGGGTCAAATCACTCTGACAGGATGCTGAAAAAGTGGGAGGGGAGCGGCCAGGTGCCCTTCTTGCTCGCAGAACGCGCACGATGCAACTGTGCTCGTTCGATGCGCGCAGTAAAGGGCAGCCTTGGCCACTCCCCTAAAGAGAGGTAGAGAAAATTGGAAGGGCCTTGCTGGACGGTCTTTTTGAGCATCCTGCTCTATATTCTTGAAGCAGAAGGATGAGGTGATGGTACGAGGCTCGATCGGTGTGAAGATCGGAATTGGTACGGCGATCATAGTGGTGGCGTTGTGTCTTGTTCCCTGGTTCGACCGCGGCACTTTTGCGCAAGAAGTAGGGCTGTCGCAGAGCACTATCGAACAGGCTTTTCCAAATTCCAGCAAGTGTAAACGGTGTCATGAGCGTGTGTTTGAAGAGTGGGACACCTCTCCGCTCTCGCGCTCGATCCATTCCCCGGCCTTCCGCGCCTCACTTGACGCGTTTTTGTCATCTCAGGCAGGGAAAGACAAAGCCCAGTGTTTTCGCTGCCATGCGCCGCACGTACGAGAATTCTCCGAACACGTCCAGCTCTTTATCAATCAAGCCAAGGCCGGTGACCCGTCGCTGGATGGGGTGGCCTGCGCACAATGCCATTTGATCAAGCAGGTTGATCGGACAAAACAACCGCCAGAGCCGAAGTACGAACTCGAGAGTAAGACGATCTATGGCCCGTATAAGGACTCTGTTCAGAATCGGGCGCATCAGTCGATGGAGTTGGGGTTGTTTCAAAAGTCCGACCTCTGCCTCAATTGCCATCAGTCGGTTCCCTCCGCCGCCAGCCTAGGGAAGGCCAACGACCTGCTGGGAAACTGGGATCAGAGTAAGGCGGTGAAGTCAGGCAAAGAGTGCCAGACCTGTCACATGCCGGAGCAAGTCGGCGAGTCGGCCAATGGCGAGAAGAAGCGAAGAACCGCCAACCACAGCTTCCCTGGTCGTATCGGCAAGCTTCGCCAAGAGGCGGCCAAGCTGGGTGTCACAACGAAAGTCGAGGGTGAAAAAACGACGATTACCGTGAAGGTGCAGAGTCTCGTTCCGCACAATCTGCCGACCACCCATCCAGCCTGGGCGACCGTGGTATTGGATCTGGATATCAAAGGGAAGAATCTAAAGACCGTGTTTACGGACAAGCGCATCTATGGCCGAGTCTATCAGGATGCCAATGGCCAGAAGACGAGCTTCGACTTTGATGCAGTCAAAGTGATCGAGGACACAGTCTTGAAACCGGAAGAAACGCGTGTCGAGATCTTTACGTTCCCTACGCCGAAAGACACCAAGACGTTCGATGTTGAGGCGACCCTGAACTACGCACCCATCACTGGTACCGCCTCATTCCTGCAGCGCGTCGAAGCTGAATCTTCCCAAGGATCACAAGACCCCGTCTTTCAGCCGATCGAGATCGTCAAGTATGCTGAGAATGTCGCAGTCGCCAAGTAACGCGGTTCGTCGCTCGCAACTCCTTGTTCCCGAGCAACACGTCATGAAGGGTGTTCAAAAAGCCTGTCCAGCAAGGCCGCAGCGAGTGAAGGCCCGGAGGCGTACCCTCAGGGGTACGTTGAGGACCTGAACGATGCGAGAACGACGCTGGCAGGGTTTTTCAACACCCGTTATTCGGCGACGATGCTGGAGCCAGGGGACTTCATCTTAAAGATCTGAACGGCGTTGTACATGCCTTTGGCGGGGTGGTTGAGGATGAGGCGTGAATTGGTAATGTGGGTGTCGAGCAACTCGTATTGTCCGCCGCTGAAATAGATGTCGCAGTCATCGATCGCACAGTTTTTGTAGACGTGGTTGTCCAACGACAGCTTCGCTTTGCTGAATTGCTGTCCCTCCACCAAAATATAATCCGGCGCCATCCCCATGGTCATTTCCTCTGCCGAGCACTATAGCAACTCTCTTTTTGAACCGCAAACCAGCACGCAGGTTTGCGGAGAAACATTCAGTTTGATTCGATCCGGAGGGGATGATCCTCGCTATAACATGCCGAGTGTCTCTGCACATGAAGACTTCTGTGCCGGGCATCATTCTAACTGGCCGTGGGCTACGCCGCCATCGCCAAGGGGTATATACAGGCGAGGGCGTCCTGAAGCTGTTCTTGGGCTTCTTTGAGCAGAGTGGGACATGTGTCCGTATTGAATCGTGCGCAGGAGATCGCGAACGGATCACAGGCAGGAAGCCGACCAGCCTGGGCCGGTTCTAATTCTGCATAATCGGCAAGAGCTCCAGCGAGGTGAACAATCGATGCATGGAGAGCGAATTCGCCGGCTTGGTTCGGGCTCAGTTGATGGCGAATGGCCTGCTCGATCTGGTTTGGCATGCTCCAGACACGAATCAGCTCCGCGCCGACCTCGGTGAAGTCGTATCCGATGCTCAATTGTTCCACTTCGGCGAGCGGTGACCCGAGATATCCGGCTTCGACCAGAGCGGACTGTGCCCGTTGCGGAATGGTTTGATAGAGCACCAAGTGGCCGATGTCCCGGAGCAGGCCCTCGATAAAGAAGCGTTCGCTTTCTTCGACATCGATTGCTTGAGCAATCTTACGTGCCAGTAAGGCACAACGCACGCTCTTCCGCCAGAAGGCCGGGAGGTCCATGAGGTCTGCAGTCATTCCCGTGAATGTCTGCCCGATAGTGGTGGAGGCGACTAAGTCACTGACGGGTTGCATGCCGAGTAGGGTGACGGCTCGAGCGATGTTATCGATCTGCTTAGGAAATCCATAGAGGGGGCTGTTCACAATTTTCAGGAGACGCGCGGAGATGGCCGGATCGAATTTCAGGGCATTGGCCAGATCGTCCATGGTCGATTCTGGATTGTCGACGACATCGCAAACGCGGAGGTAGATTTCTGGGAGGGTGAAGAGGTTTGAGCAAGATTGGACGAGCTCATGCGCCGAGGCCATCACCGTGCACTCCTTAATATTACGTGTCTACACCTGGTTGAAGAGGCGTTCGACTATCGTTATCGGTTATGGCTCAGCTGAACTAAAGGAGCGGAGCGAGGGTTATCCGGATATCGGCTGCCGGTTCGATTGAACCCGCTGAACATGCCCTCCTCAGCGCGCGTGTTCCGGGAGCGAAGAACCAACACAGGTTTCTCTTCTCCTTTTTTCATCTTGATCCCTTCCCCTCACCCGTATAGAATGGCGCAACTTTTCGGCTAGTTAGCTGCAAGACTAAGCCTGCACCACCCCGCGGTTTCCCCCCCCCACGTACTTTTGATGGGTTGAAGCCAGAGGGAACCGTGTGACATAAAGAGCCCTTGAATTCATTGGGAGGAGAGCACTGTGAGCGACTCAGTCATCATTACGTTTGCATTGATAGCGGCGGTGACCGGCATTGCCTACGGCCTGTATCTGGCCATGTGGGTGTTCAAACTCGATGCCGGGAACCAGAAGATGCAGGATATTGCCAAGGCCATTCAGGAAGGTGCAAGCGCCTATCTGAACCGCCAATATAAGACCGTTGCGGTCGTTGCCGCTGTATTGTTCGCTCTCTTGTGGGGAGCGGGAGCCTTCTCCGATAAGTTCGGCCTACTGACTGCCGTTGGGTTCTTAATCGGCGCCGGCGCGTCGTCGCTGGCCGGCTACGTGGGAATGGTCATCGCGGTGCGGGCGAACGTTCGTACGGCGCAGGCTGCCCATAATGGGATGAATGCCGCGCTCACCGTGGCGTTCCGTGGAGGCGCGGTGACGGGACTCTTGTTGATCGGCTTGGGCTTGCTGGCCATTACCCTTTTCTACTCACTGGCTGCCCAATTTGCGGGGCAAGAGCATGCAATCCATGCGCTGCTGAGTCTTGGGTTCGGCGGTAGTTTGATTTCGGTATTTGCCCGTGTGGGTGGCGGGATCTATACGAAAGCGGCGGATGTCGGCGCAGATCTCGTCGGAAAAGTTGAAGCGGGAATTCCGGAGGACGACCCTCGCAATCCTGCAGTCATTGCAGACAATGTGGGTGACAATGTCGGCGACTGTGCCGGTATGGCTGCGGATCTTTTTGAGACCTACGCGGTGACGACGGTGGCGGCGATGGTCTTGGCCTTCACGCTGTTCAAGGGAGTCAGCGCCCCTATTCTGTATCCTCTCGCCCTAGGAGGCGTCACAATCTTCGCAACGATCATCGGTATTTTCTTTGTGAAGGTAAGCCAGGGTGGTGAAATTATGACCGCGCTCTACAAGGGCTTGTTTGTGGCGGGCGGAATCGCAGCAATTGCCTTCTTTCCCGTGACCTCTTCGATTATGGATGGTGTGGGCGGCGTAAGTGGGTTGAGTTATTATCTCGCGGCCTTGATTGGCTTAGCCGTGACCCTCGCCCTCGTCTTTATCACCGATTACTACACGTCCAAGAGCTATACGCCGGTGAAGGCTATTGCCAAGGCTAGTGAAACGGGCCATGCGACCAACATCATCGCTGGGTTGGCCGTTGGGATGGAGTCAACAGCCTGGCCGGTGGTGGTGATCGGGGCAGCGATACTTGGGAGCTATTGGATCTGCGGCGGTGCGGCATCGGGCGGCTTATACGGCGTGGCCGTGGCGGCGGTGTCGATGTTATCGATGGCTGGTATCGTGGTGGCGATCGATGCGTTCGGCCCGATCACAGACAACGCAGGCGGTATTGCGGAGATGGCTCACCTCGGCAAGGAGGTGCGGGACATCACCGACCCGTTGGATGCGGTCGGTAACACCACAAAAGCGGTCACTAAGGGCTATGCAATCGGATCAGCGGCTCTTGCGGCGGTGGTGCTCTTTGCCGAATATGCGCGTGAGGTGGCAAAAGGGAGCGGCGCGAGCACGTTTGACCTCTCCAATCCTTCTGTCCTAGTCGGGCTCTTCTTGGGTGGGATGCTGCCATTTATTTTCGGAGCCCTTTGTATGAAAGCGGTGGGAGAGGCAGCCGGTCTTGTAGTGGAAGAGGTGCGTAGGCAGTTCCGGACGATTAAGGGGATCATGGAGGGGACCGGCAAGCCGGAATATGGGACTTGTGTGGATATTGTGACGCAGGCAGCAATCAAGAAGATGATGGTTCCGGGACTGATTCCAGTCATCTCCCCGATTGTGGTCGGTGTGATTTTGGGACCACAGGCTTTGGGCGGCATGCTCGTCGGCAGCATCGTTACTGGTCTGTTCGTTGCGATCTCGATGACAAGTGGCGGTGGCGCCTGGGACAACGCCAAGAAGTATATCGAAGAGCAGGGCAAGAAGGGGACAGACACGCATAAGGCGGCAGTCACCGGCGACACAGTCGGCGATCCCTATAAGGATACGGCTGGTCCGGCGATCAATCCGATGATCAAGGTCATCAACATTGTGGCGCTCTTAATCGTCTCACTGATTGTGTGATAACTGAGACTGTGAAGCGATTGACTCATTGAATTAATGGTCCAATGAGTCAATCGTCGAGAGCCGAACAACGCTTCGCGGTTTCTGCCTCGGCTTGACGGCTGAAAGAACCGTGGAGTAAGGTGGTCGTAAGGGATCACGCTGGTGGCTGATCCACGAGGGTTTCCCAGAATCACGGGAGGTGCTCGGATGGAGAAACAAGAGCGTAAGCAAGAGCCCAAGCGAGAGCCGCAGGGGAAGGACGACGTCAAGGCCAATCCGAAAGTCATTGAGGCCGGCAAGAAGATGAAAGAAGACATCGATAAGCTGGTCGATGAAATCGACGATGTGCTCGAAACAAATGCAGAAGAATTCGTCAAGAACTACGTGCAAAAGGGGGGAGAGTAGCACCGGTAGTCATCTGAACCTACCTCCTTCTTTACTCTCCTCTTCATCACACTCCGGTAATCACTGTCCGACCTCTGTCCGTCACCACGCCAAGCCATGTTTCTCGGTTTGACAACGCAGGGGCGAGCGGCTAGTATCCCTTTAATTCTCAGATAGTTAGCCTCAGGATTCTTCGAGAGGTCCTCATGAAGTCCAAGCTCTGGGTCTTCCGTGATGTCAATCTATCTCAGCGGGCTTCGTTAGCCCAGGCCCTCTCGATTTCTCCTGCGACTGCATCGCTTTTTTTGGCTCGTGGCGTAACCACACCGGATGAAGCGACGACGTGGATGTTGTTACAGCCGCCACACGACCCATTTTTGATTCCCGATATGGACCAAGCAGTTGAACGGTTGCATCGAGCTGTTACAACTGAGGAGCCGACCTGTTTTTATGGCGACTATGATGTCGATGGGATTACAGCGACCAGCATCTACCTGTCTTTCTTTGGAGGCTTGGGTGCGCAGGTTCGGGCGTATGTCCCGCATCGTCTCCGTGAAGGCTATGGCCTCAACCTCGACGCAGTACAGCGCTTGCATGACGAAGGGATCTCGTTGTTGGTGACGTCCGATTGCGGCACGACCTCCCATCAAGAAATTGCATTGGCTGCCCGTCTTGGTATGGATGTGGTGGTGACGGACCATCACCAGACTGATGAGAACATGCCGCCGGCTGTGGCGGTACTCAACCCCCATCGAGCCGGTGCCTGCTATCCCTTTCGGGGGCT
Organism: Nitrospirota bacterium; assembly: GCA_039931295.1. GTDB lineage: Bacteria > Nitrospirota > Nitrospiria > Nitrospirales > Nitrospiraceae > Palsa-1315. Next base: position 22,702 of record JBDTSF010000005.1, read on the forward strand.
CTGTTCCGCAGCGCTGGCCTATAAGGTGGCGCAGGCCTACCAGCGACGCTATGGGGTTGTAGGGGTACCGTTGGAGTCGCTGCTCGATCTCGTAGCGTTGGCGACGGTCGCTGACGTCGTCCCTTTACACGACGAGAATCGAAACTTTGTACGCGAAGGACTGGTTCAATTGTCTCGTGGCGCGCGCTGCGGCGTGCGAGCGTTGAAGCAGGTGGCGGGGGTCACGCGGGATTGCACGGCAGAAACGATCGCCTTCAAGCTGGCGCCGCGCATCAATGCAGCTGGGCGATTGGACGATGCTATGTTGGCTGTGCGGTTGTTGACGACTGACAACCCGGCTGAGGCGCAGCAGTTGGCAGATCGACTTGAGCAGCTGAATCGAGAACGGCAGCGCATCGAAGTGGATATCATGGCGGAGGCACTAGCCTCGCTGAAGGATCAAGAGGTGCCGCCCGCAATCGTACTGGCCTCTCGGCACTGGCATCTCGGCGTGGTCGGCATCGTGGCGGCGCGTTTGGTCGATCGGTTTCAGCGACCGGCGATCGTGATGGCGATTAACGAACAGGGCATAGCTAAAGGCTCGGCACGAACGACCAGCGGCTTCGACCTCTACCAAGGATTGGCGTCCTGCCGAGAGATGCTGGAGGCCTTCGGTGGGCATCCGAGTGCCGCAGGGGTAACGATTCGCGAGTCTCGGATCGCTGAATTTCGTGCTAGATTTTCCGATGTGGTAGCCGGGTGGACCCACGATGGCGCCAAGGTTCCAACACTGAACGTCGATGCCGAAGTGCGTCTGGACGAAGTGAATCTGCAGTTGATCCAAGAAATCGGTTCGCTGCATCCGTTCGGCGAGGGCAATCCAGAGCCTACATTTGCGGTGACTCGTCTCGAAGTGTTGGATGCACGCACTGTCGGCGAGAAGCATCTGAAAATGACCGTACGCCAGGGGACATCGCTGCCGTTCGATAGTATTGGATTCGGCATGAAGTCGCTGCTGGAGCGCGGCATTCCGTCCCGTATCCCAGTCGATCTGGCCTTTACGCCGGAACTCAACCACTGGAATGGCCGTGACCGGATTCAACTTCGCATTCGCGATGTCCGACCGAGCGTGAGTGAGTAAGTAAGTGAGCACATCATGGTGTACCAAACTGTCACAGACCTCGACCAGTTGCTGGATCGGATTAGAAGCTATGCTGCCGATGCCGACCTCGGCCTCGTTCGCAAGGCCCACGAGTTTTCTGCGAAAGCGCATAAAGGGCAACGTCGCCGGTCCGGAGAACCCTACCTTCAACATCCCATCGCCGTCGCCGGAGTTCTGACCTCACTGAAAGCGGATGTCACCGCCATTGTTGCAGCGCTGCTGCACGATACCCTGGAAGATACGGTCGCCAAGCCTGAGGAACTCGAACGGGAATTCGGGAAGGATGTCGTCCATCTGGTCGACGGAGTGACCAAGATCGGCAAGATTACATTTCGGAGCTATGAAGAAAAACAGGCGGAAAACTTCCGCAAGATGGTGCTGTCGATGGCGGATGATATCCGTGTCGTTCTTATCAAGCTCGCCGATCGACTGCACAATATGCGCACGTTGGAGCATCTCAGCGCAGCCAAGCGACAGGAAATTTCCCAAGAGACGCTGGAGATCTATGCGCCGCTGGCGAACCGTCTTGGAATCGGGTGGATTAAGAATGAGCTTGAGGATCTGTGCCTCAAGCACCTCAAGCCTGAGGCCTACGAGACATTGCGTGTTCGTGTGGCGAAACGAGATGAGGATCGGCAGCAGTATATTGATGAAGTCAGCCAACTTGTGAAGAAAGCGATGGAAGAGAATGGATTGGCTGGACAGGTCTATGGTCGCCCCAAACATCTCTACGGTATTTACCAGAAGATGAATAAGCAGTCGATTACGTTTGAAGAGGTCTACGATCTGACGGCATTGCGGATTGTGACCGATGCCAAGATGAACTGTTATGCCGTGCTTGGGGTGATTCACTCAGTCTGGCGGCCTGTGCCTGGGCGCTTTAAGGACTACATTGCGATTCCTAAGTCCAACCTGTATCAGTCTCTGCATACCACGGTGGTGGGCCCGAAGGGGGAGCATGTTGAATTTCAAATCCGCACGGAAGAGATGCATCGTATTGCCGAGCACGGCATTGCCGCGCATTGGAAGTATAAAGAACAGGGCCATGTGGCAGATCGTGACAGTAAGGCCTTTGGCTGGCTTCATCAGTTCGTTGAGTGGCATGAAGATTTGACGGATAACCGGCAATTTATGGACTCGGTGAAGCTGGACCTCTTCCACGATGTGGTCTATGTATTCACGCCCAAGGGAGTTGTTAAGGAGTTGCCGAGGGGATCGACACCCGTCGATTTTGCCTTTGCGATTCACACCCAAGTGGGAGACCATTGTGTCGGGGCCAAGGTGGACGGAAAGATTGTGCCACTCAAGTATCAACTGGCGAGTGGGGATACGGTCGAAATTTTGACGTCCACGACGCAATCGCCCCATAAGGACTGGTTGAAGTTTGTTCGCACCTCGCGGGCGAAGACCAAAATCAAACACTGGATCAAGCTTGAGGAGCAGAAGCGAAGTGTCGAGATCGGCCGCCGCCTGCTGGAGTCGGAGTTTCGCCGTCAGGGGATGGCGCCGGCCAGGATGTTCAAATCGGCGGAGCTGTTAGAGGCCGCTCGTCAGTCAGGATTCGAGAGTACCGACGAATTGGCTGCGGCAGTTGGGTTCGGTCGCGTGTCGACGTCGCAGGTCATCGACAAACTCACGGTTTCATCATCTAAAGCGCCGGCTCCAGCTTCCGCTCCTGAACGTCCCACTGCGCGTAAAGCGGTGAGTGGAAAAAGCGACGGCACCGGTGTACAGGTGAAAGGATCTCGCGATCTTCTCATGCAGCTCTCGCGCTGTTGTCATCCTGTGCCCGGCGACCGCATTCTGGGATACATTACGCGAGGTCGCGGGCTCACAATCCATGCCGTCGATTGCCCAAATCTTGAGGCGCTGGACTACGACAAGGAGCGGTTGGTGGAAGTGGAGTGGGATGCTGCCACACCCAGCACGCACTCGGTCAAAATGTCCATTATCGCTGTCGATAAGACCGGGGTCTTGGCGAATGTGTCCTCTGCGATCGCAGAATGCCATGCCAACATCAGTCGTGCGGAGATCACGACGCGGGAGGATCAAAAAGCTGTGCTGGATTTTGTCGTAGAAATTTCAGATACCCGCCATCTCGATCAAGTGCTCAAAGCTGTTGAACGTGTGGAGGGGGTAATTACGGCAAGGCGGATGCGGGCCTGGCAGGAACGCTCCTAGCAGGATGCTGAAAAAGCCCGCCAGCTTCTTCTCGCATCGTTCAGAAGCTCAACGTACCGAAGCGTACGCCTCGCCTCTTCGCTCGCTGCGGCCTCGCTGGACGGCCTTTTTGAGCATCCTGCGGGCCATTGAGTTTCGGTCGTGCCACAATAGATTTTCCGTAGCTTGCTAGAACTACGGGACCCGGAACTGAAGTTTGGATCCCCGCTGCAACTTTAAACTTTCAGCTCGTCCCCCCGCGAGTTCCAAGACATAGAGTGCGCCTTCGTTGGGTCGGTATTGGGGGCAGCTGTCATCCGTACTCGTGCAGATCGGGACGTGCTGTTCCATATGGACAATCTGCTTTTTCTCATTGATCCAGATGAGATCGAGTGGAATCTTGGTGTTCTTCATCCAGAACACCCAGGCCTCTGCTTGCGAGAATGTAAAAAGCATGCCTCGGTCTGGGGCTAACTGCTCGCGGTACATCAATCCCTCTGCTCGTTTCTGGGGAGTGTTGGCCAGCTCCGCGTGAATGATGGTTCCTCCCGGGACGGTAATCGGGATTAGCCCAGGCTGGGATGGATCGTTTCCTGCCATGGTATAGCAAGGGAACGAGAAGAGGAGAATGAGAAAAATCGCAAGTGGTCGGTGTCGTTGCACGGCGGCATCCTATCGGCGCACTGGAGACGAGTCAAGCCGGAGGCTGCATGGGGCGGCATGGGATCGTCTGAGGCATTGGCTGAGAGTATCTTGCAATCGCGCGGGTGCCTATGCCATCCTCAGAATAGATAAGCAAGGGGTGGGTGTATGAAAGAAACACGAAAAGTGCATTATGTGAAGGGCGTGTTTGTGTGCCCGAAATGTCGGCAGTCGTACGTGCAAGAAAAGTGGATCGAAGAATGGCGGGTTCGCTGTCACAAGTGCGACTATCGCGGAACGTTGACGGAAGTTTCCGTTGAAGAACGGATGGAAGAAGAAATTGTCCGTCGTTGAACCGCAGCAATTATGTATGCCGGCTCCTTCTCTTTATTAACTGATCGATGCTTCCCCTCTTCCCTAGCTCTCCTTCGCGGCTCCTCCTTCGTGGCTCAGTTATTCTGAGCGCTCTTCTTATAGTATTCGTAACCGGTTTTGGTGAAGCATTTGCAGAGGATGCAGCCCCATTAGTGAAGGTGCTCGTGACCTACCATTCACTTTCCGGCAATACGGAACGCATCGCCGAAGCAGTGGTCGATGGCGTGAAAAGCGTGCCAGGCGCTGAGGTGTTGTTGAAGCGAGTCGGTAAGGTGACGGCGGAAGATTTATTCTCCGCCGATGCAATTGTGGTCGGCTCGCCGGTCTATTGGTCGAATATGTCTGGCGAAGTGAAAACCTTCTTCGACAACTGGCAGTTTAAATTTGGTGTGTTTCCCGAGTTCAAGATGAAGAACAAGATTGGCGCGGCCTTCGCCACTGGTGGTCAATTGTCGGGTGGGAAGGAAATCACGATGCTGACGATCCTTGCCGCGATGCTTGGGAATCAGATGATCGTTGTCAGTGGGGGCGGGGCATTCGGCGCATCGGCCACCACGGAAGGCAACAGCCCCGGTATTGACAATAATGAATTGGCCGAAGCCAAGGCCTTGGGCCGTCGTGTGGCCGAGGTCGCAGTCGTGATGCATCGAGGATCTGCTTACTAGCGCGAGACGGCGCGCTCTCCCACGAGCGTGCACTCCCCCTTGGCGCTGTTTCACGAAAGCATGAAGCGTCGTTTGCCTGGGTGGCAGAGGCACGATAGTGCTTGCCTGTGGAAGCTGAATCTGTGTCGAAGTTTTAACAAAGGCCCGGATAGGAAGAAGGTGTAAGCCAGGGTTAGTTTCGTACGCTATTGGGGGATGGCGTCTGATGGGCGCTCATCGCTATCTGTACAAACTCATGAATATTTTTTGAGCAGCGACCGCAGCATCCTGCCTCTTTCAATCCGAATTTGGCTTTAAGTTGGCACGGCATGACAATGCCGGCTTGTCCGGCCTCCCGGATATGCGAATCGGTGATTCCTTTACAGAGGCAGAGATACATGAGCCGACACCTTTATCAGAGAGAATGTTTTATTCGACAGCAACGATTATGATAACTGTTATCAACTAAAATAAGAATACTCCCGTCCATTCTCTCTGTCAAGTAGGCCAGATGAGTAATTGTGATAAGAGGGACAGAAATATCTATGGCCTTGGAAATGCAGGACTTACAGCGTGCGATCTAGCTGAACGACCATCTCACGGATCGTATCGAACCCTGATTGCCAAAACTCTTCAGACGCCATATCGACGCCGACCTTGGCAAGAATCGTCTGTGGTGCCTCTGACCCACCGGTGCTCAGCAAATCGAGATATTTGGGTACGAACGAGGCCCCTTCTTTTTGGTACATCCGGTAGAGGGCGAGGACGAGTAAGTTGCCGAAGCTATAGGCATAGCAATAGAAAGGGCTGGCAAAGATGTGCGGAATGGTCAGCCATTCCCATTGAAACTCTTCCGGGACCTGGATGCCTTTCCCAAACTGCTGCCGCACTTCGGCTAGATAGGTTTTGGCCAAATCCTTTACGGTCGCGCCCTGAGCGATCATCTCATGGGCCTGATTCTCAAATTGGACGAAATAGGCTTGCCGGAGAACCGTGGCGTAAATGTCGTCCAGCTGGTTGAGCAGAAGTCCCTGCCTTACCTTCTTATCCCGTTCTTGGTTCATGAGGGCGTCAGACAGGATACGTTCCCCAAACACCGACGCGGTTTCTGCTAATGGGAGGGTGGAGTGAAAGGTAAACACGGAGTGTTTTTCCCCCAGCATACCGTGGACGGCATGGCCGAGCTCATGGGCCATGGTCGCGATATCGCGCGCCTCGCCGGTGAAGTTCAGCAGCATATAAGGAGTCATGTTTGGGACGACGCTATAGCAATATGCGCCCCCAATTTTTCCTGGTCGCGCTCGTGCATCGATATGGCGTTCATGCACCACGCGTTCCGCCAAATCTGCTAATTGCGGAGAGAATCCCCGATAGGCCTCTAGCACCATTCGGACGGCATCCTGATAGCGATAGGATTTCTGTGCCGTGCGATGGGGCGCATAGATGTGATAGCGGCTCATCGGCTTGATCTTGCAGACACGAGCCTTAATGCGGAAGTAATCTTGAAAGATGTTCGCGTTCTTCTGACAGACCTTCAGGAGCGATGTCACGGCTGCATCGGGAATGTCGTTTCCGAGGTTGCGAATGGCAATCGGGGAAGCGAATCGACGCAGTTGAAGATTCTCCGCTTTCCAATCGTTGACCAAGGTTTTGTAAATTTCTCCAAGCAGGTCGTGCTGGCCGGCGTAGACACGGTACAACTCTCGATAGGCGGCCTCACGTAGCCTGCCTTGCGCATGGCGCAAGTAGGAGGTCAGTTTCTCGCGCGTCATCGTCTTTCGTCTGCCTTCAACCGTTAGGGTGAAGGTGAAGCCGTTCGTCACGACGTCGTATAGCGAATGGACTGCGCTGTGACCCGTGATGTTCTTAATGTTGATAATCTTCTCTTCCGGCTCAGACAACATGTGAGGCTGAAAACGGCGAATGGTTTCCAAGTGATATCTGAGGGTGCCCGTTCCTGTCATGAGCCGACGTGCATTGTCTTCATCGACGCTCTGCCACCAGAGGTCGAAAAATACCAGCCGGTTCTGCAGTGCGGTAAGCCGTTCCTCGACCTTAGTCTTAAACGAACGAGCGATGAGATCTTTCGTATTTTCTGAAAACCAGAGGTACGCATAAGCGCTGATTTTGGATGAGGCAGCCGCGATATCTTCACTGAGCTTCAACAGCGGGTGGAGTGTCGACGTCGCCATGCTCGAACTGAGTTGGGTTCGGGCAGATTCAAATTGTGCCACCTTAGATTCAATTTCTCCCAACAAGGCCTCGAAGCGCTGAGCCGGATCCTTTGCTAAATGCGTGAGATCCCAGCGCTCGGAGTAGGGCGGGCTCTGCCGTTTTTTTGGCGAGGCGTTTCTGGATATTGAAGTGCTTCTGCCGGTCTTCGCAGCCATTCGCGTTATCTCCTTCATCTGACCTTCATGCCCCATGTGGTTTGGTTTGCTCGGCCCAGATCATATCATTTCACCATCCCGGTCGCAGAAATTTTCTCTTGCCTGAAGCCTGGAGGAATCTTCCATCTTCGATGGCATTCTCGGTATGATGCGTGAGGAGCCATAGGAGACCTCATGACCGACCAGGAAGTTAATCGGGCTGTTCAATATGTTACCGCCAGCACGTCATATGGGCGCGACATGGTGGCCGAGATTCTCAAGACAGGGCTGAGTGAGATGACCTCCCTTGCGACGCAATCATCGGAGCAGTTCGAGCGGGAGGTGCTGCTGGAATATGTCTGCCAATGGACTATCAAGCGCACAGGACAATCGGAGCCCTTCGTGAGGGAGATCCTTGGCTGCGCGAGCCGCTGGCTCGATGAAGTGTACGAAGAAATCTCCAAACGCCAGCCAGAAGTGCTTGGCCTTTCATCCGATGATGATGACGAGGACAAAGGGGCGGAATCGGTATAGCACTGTGCTGAAATAGTCTGCCAGCAGGGGGGGATGGCCCGGTGAGCCCCCTGTGCTCGTGCAACGCGCGGTCTCAGAAGGATGGAGAAGGAGTGGCCAGGTGCCCTTCTTGTTCGGAGAACGTGCACGATGAAATGTTGCTCGTTCGATGCGCGCAGTAAATGGCAGCCTCGGCCACTCCTCTAAAACCTCCTGTTGAGGTAATTAGGGAATCCTTGTGAGAGTACATGAATCTTGAAATTCTGAACCGTGGCAGACCGAAGGGGCAAAGTAGGCTTCTTCTGTTTGCGTTTGCTTCTGGCCCAGATGGATTTTCTTCTTCTATAGCCATTCATGGCAAATACTGCGTGCTGTTTTTAGCTATGGATGCTGCCCAATGTCCAGTAATGAGATTCGCAACATAGCCGACGGGGCTCTTGCCCAAGGCGCAGTCTATTTATGTGACTGGGGACCTGACTGTGAACGGGTGCGCGACATCATAGATGAAGTTATAGTCAACAGAAATCCCGGTGAAACAGATGAGGATGTGATCATGACCACATGGCATGATGATGAGGCGCTGAATGAAGCGCTATGGTTTGCGGTGAATAGCGCGTACCCAGCAGGGGCATATGAAGGAACCTGTGAGACGCTTGTAGCCATTGCTGTCGGGAACAAAGATTAGGAAAGTCAGATTACAAGGATGCTGTCAGAATCTATGAGTCGGAATTTCCTGAATTAGCCCAAGTTTCCCCTTAGCATCTCCAGGCTCTTCGTTACCATCATATCGCCGTTTGTTGTGGAGATATCGACGCCGGTGGTGCAGACGGTTCGGCATTCGTCGATTCGACCCAGCTTCTCTAGTGATTGGGCCAGAGCATAATACGCGGCTGAATAGGTGGGTTTCACGATCACGCATTGCTGAAGCGCCTTGGCTGCTTCTTCGAAGTTGGCATCTTCCATGTAGGCCTTCCCGAGGCCAAACCAAGCCACCTCGTCGTTTGGGTCAATGGCCAGGACTTTTTTGAGCGGTTCAATGCGGCGATTTGCCATGTCTCCCTCCAGATATACGTGACGATAGCAGCGACGAGCGCTCGTTGTCTATGCTCTTTCCTGCATGCTAATCTGACTTCTGTAAGACGCTGAAAAAGTCTGCCGGCTTTGTTCTCGTATTGTTCAGGCCCTCAACGTACCGCAAGGGTGTGCCTCGTGGCTTCACTCGCTGCGGCCTCGCCTGTGGGATGGCGCGTCTCGACGCGACGGGGTTGGGGGGTGAAAACAGTGGCCATTTTGAGCGTTTGGCTGGGCAAGTAGGCTGGAGCATTTATGGGCAAAACCGGACTCGTCTACGATTCTCGCTATCTCGACCATGACATGGGGTCCGGGCACCCTGAGTCGTCTCATCGGTTGCGTGCCATCATGCAGCAGTTGGGACAGAGCGGTACAGCGGCTCGGCTGACTCAGATTCAACCGCGAGAGGCGGAAGATGAATGGATTACGCAGATCCATACAGCCTCATATCTTGCGATGTTGAAGAGTCATGTTCCGACTGATGGACGGGTGTCGCTCGACCCCGACACCTCCATGTCTCACGGCTCATTGACTGCTGCGTATCTGGCAGCTGGTGGGGCCTTGGCGGCTGTGGATGCGATCATGAGCCGGCAGGTGGACCATGTCTTTTGCGCGGTGAGGCCGCCGGGACACCATGCTGAGGCGGGACGTGCCATGGGCTTTTGTCTTCTCAACAATGTGGCGATTGCCGCGCGCTATGTGCAGAAGAAGTATGGCCTCACGCGCGTCTTGATTGTCGATTGGGACGTGCATCATGGCAACGGCACGCAGCATAGTTTCGAGGCTGATCCGTCGGTGTTGTTCTTCAGTACGCACCAGTATCCACATTATCCTGGCACGGGCGGTGCAACGGAACGAGGCAAAGGGGCAGGGGAGGGTTTCACGATCAATGTGCCGATGGAAGTGGGTGAGGGTGATGAGGAGTATCGGGCGGTCTTTCTGAAATCATTAGTGCCGGCAGCCGATGCGTTCAAACCGGAATTCGTCATCGTCTCCGCCGGATTCGATGCGCACAAAGACGATCCGCTTGCGAGTATGGGGTTGACGGAAGAGGGCTATGCAGATCTCACCGGCATCGTGGCCGGTATCGCCAAGCGCCATGCAAGCGGACGTACGCTCTCGTCGCTCGAAGGCGGGTATCATCTGACATCCTTGGCTACGTCGGTCGATCGCCACATTCAGGCGCTCTTGGCCGCATGAAGACGTCTATCAAAGTTCTGCTCGGTTGTGCCCTGATCGGTGTGTTGATGTATGTGTATTACACGGAGATCAAACCAGTCGTGATTTTCGGGTTGCGGTCTGATTATGCCCATGCGATTCCATATCAGAAAATTCCTGAGGGTCTGACGAGTCTGAAGGCTGAATCCTGTGGAGAATGCCATCGCGAGATCTACGACGAATGGAAAACAAGTATTCATGCCCATGCCTATGAAGATCCGTTCTTCCAGGCCTATTGGAAAAAAGATAAGAATATTTGGGTCTGTTTGAATTGTCATACCCCGCTGGAAAATCAGCAGCCGACCTTGGTAAAGGAGATTCCGCGAGGGCGGGTCGAGAAGGCCGTTCAAGAGCCTAACCCTCAGTACGACCCTGAATATCAGAAGGAATCGGTGACCTGTGCGGCCTGTCATGTGCGGGATGGAGTCATCTACGGGCCATTCGACGATTCTGCCGCGCCGCATCCGACCAAGTTCGATCCGAATTTCAGGACGGCGCAGGTCTGTCAGCGCTGTCACAATGTCGTGTCTGGCCCGGCACAGTTTTATAACGTGGGACCTTGCGGGACCTATGCGGAGTACGAAGGCAAGTTTTTCATGCAGGAGCGGGGTTTCATTTGCCAGAGCTGCCATATGCCTGAAGTCGACCGCCCAGTCGCGACCAATAGTCCGATCAGGCGAGGCCGCAAGCACCTCTGGCGAGGCGGGCATGACCCCGATATGGTGAAGCGGGCAGTGGGAATACAAGTGAAGGCCGACAACGCGTCGCCCAAGCCCGGAGATCGAGTTGAGTTTACACTGACGTTGGTCAACGCAGGAGCCGGCCACAAGATCCCGACCGGCGATCCCGATCGATATTTCACAGTGGAGTTTTCTGTGGAAGATCAGCAGGGGCGGGTGCTCGATCAGCATACATCGACGATGGGCCGCTGGATCATGTGGCAGCCGGCTATCGTCGAATTGTATGATAACCGTTTATTGCCATTAGCCAGCCGGGAATATCAGTTTGCGTACCAACTTCCGGCTAAGGCGGAAGGCTTGAAAGTGAAGACTCGCGTGCAGTACCACATCCTGACCGATAAGCAACATGAGATGCTGCAGACCAAATACGGGTTGACGGGAAATGACCCCTATCAATTCGTCGTGTACGAGCGGGAGTTCCCGCTGTCCGGCGCGCTTGCGGCAGTATTGGACGAGGGCAATCAGCTCTCAGCGGTCAACCGCCAGCCAGATGCGTTAAGTTGTAAGGCCGGAGTTGAAGGCTGACCAATGATGTCTAACAGGCTGCGGAAAAACTATTGCGGCTTAGTGGAAATTCAAAGGTCCGCACATTTTTGACAACAGGAGAACACCACGCAGGATGCTCAAAAAGGCTGTCCAGCAAGGCCGCAGCGAGTGAAGGCCCGGAGGCGTACCCTCAGGGGTACGTTGAGGGTCTGAACGAGGCAAGAACGATGCTGGCGGACTTTTTCAGTGTCCTGCTAAAGGGAATGACATGACACACGCATTGCTGATCGATACCGACACGCTCCAAAAAAACCTGGGGCAGACAGGATTGGTCATCCTCGATGTCCGTGGGCGAGCAGCCTACGAGTTCGGTGGCCATATCCCAGGTGCAGTGCATTCGACGTGGCATGAGTTCAGCGATCCCCATGCTGTGCCAAAGGGATTGCTCGATCCCGATCGCGGACGCATCGAACAGAAGATCCGTGCCTTGGGCATCAGTCAGGACAGCGAGGTGGTCATCTACTCCAATCCGTTTGACAACTGGGGAGACGAAGGTCGCATGTTCTGGATGTTGGAGTATCTGGGGCACACACGCCTCCGTATTCTCGACGGTGGCTGGGTCAAGTGGGTGCAGGAAAAACGGCCGTTCGAGCACGGATGTGTGACGCCCAAGCCGGGGACTTTCACCGTCCAGCCGGTGGCGACTGTGATCGCAAGCAAAGACGAACTGAAGCAGCTTGTGAAGCAGCCGCATCCAGGCACCGTGATCGTCGATGCGCGCAGTCTCGAAGAATATCTTGGGAAAGAGGTATCGGGGATTCCGCGACCCGGCCACATTCCCTCGGCGGTTCATCTGGCCTGGACAGGATTTCTCCATGCAGACGCCACGGTCAAAGATCTACAAACGATCACTGAGAATCTTGCCGAGAAAGGTCTCACGAAGGATCAAGAGGTCATCTGCTATTGCACCGGCGGCGTCCGTTCATCATGGCTGTATTTTATTTTCAAGCTCGTCGGGTATCGGAAGGTCCGCAACTACCCTGGGTCATGGTGGGAGTGGAGCCGGGATTTTGCCTGCCCGGTTGAAAAAGATGCCAAGGGATTGCAGCAGATCCTGAGCGCCGATCCCCAAGTGAGACCTTCTTGACAGTAAAAAACCGACTGTGTAAGGTGATAGATAAGATACGATAAGGATATTACTGATACCGTTCACCTGTCCTTAACCTTAACCTTAACCTTAACCTTAACCACTGAGGAGGATCCCATGACCATGAGAATTCATCGCGGAGTATTGGCTGTGGCAGCGGTTGCCGCACTTGTTGGTTTCCCGCTGTTCAGCGGCCTCGCTCTTGCGGCTGACAAGCATGTGAGTGAAGCCTTGGAGCATGCGAAGGAAGCTGTAGCGCATGGTAAACAGGGTCATGCCGATGCTTTGGTGCAGCATGCTGAAGAAGGGCTGAAGCATGCCATGGCCGGTGATATGAAGAATCCGCATTTGGCCGAAGGCATTACGCATCTTAAGGAAGCCGTGACCCATGGCAAGGCCGGTCACGCTGATGTGGCCACACAACATGCCGAAGGAGCGGTTACCCATTTGTCTGAAGTGAAGTAAACGATCGAGTAAGAGTGTTCTTGAACGGGCAGGGGAGACCCTGCCCGTTTTGTTCTGGGGGGCATGACGAACATGCGGGTAGGGTTTTTTCAGTCTGCTCCACTCTTCGGCGAAGTGTCGCACAATCTCGACACGA
>JBDTSF010000006.1:0-8534 GCA_039931295.1 Nitrospirota bacterium
GGTGAAGAATCCATTAAGCCCAGCCAATTCAAGGAATTGATGCAGGATATGCGAAAGATCGCCGTGGCGGTCGGCCGGGATGTGTAACCCAAAGGATTGTGTTTGAGAGGGAGCAGGATTGAGGCACGGTCTCGGTCCGTTGTGAACGATGGCGTTGCATTTTACCCAGGTCGCGATTATCGGAGTCGGGCTGATCGGCGGATCGCTCGGTATGATTCTTCGCCGAAAGGGGTTGGCCGCACAGGTCATCGGGGTTGGGCGGCGTGTCGAAAACTTGAAAACTGCGGTCGAGCTGGGCGCAATCGATCGTTATGTGATTGATCCAAAAGATGGAGTGAGGGATGCCGACTTGGTCGTGTTGGCTACGCCAGTCGACACCTATGACCGGCATTTGACGGAATGGGCATCCTGTTTGAAAAAAGGCGCGATTGTGACTGATGTCGGAAGCGTGAAGGGTGTGTTGGTGGAACAGGCTGAACGAGCCATGCCCGATGGTGTCCATTTTGTCGGGGCCCATCCCATCGCCGGCAAAGAAAAGACGGGGGTGGCGGCGGGATCGGATCAGCTCTTTGTCGGCGCACGTTGTATCCTGACGCCGACGAAGGCCACGAATCCGCAGGCGCTTGAGCAGGTCCGAACGATGTGGCAGGAAACCGGCTCAGTTGTGCTTACGATGGATGCCCATCTGCATGACAAGATTCTTGGGGCGGTCAGTCATTTGCCTCATGTGGCGGCCTTTGCTCTGATCAATGCCCTGGCTCAGATTCGCGATCAGCACATCCCGTCTCTTGACCTGGCAAGCCACTCGGGCGGTGGGTTGCGGGATACGACCAGGATTGCTGCGAGTTCTCCGGAAATGTGGCGCGATATTTTCCTCTGGAACCGCGACAATGTGGTGACGTTCATTGAGGCCTATGAGCGCTCCCTGAGCCAATTGAAGCAATTGATTCGAGATGGGGATGCCGCTGGCATCGAGAAGGAACTCGAACGGGCCAAGCAGGAACGAGAGAAGCTTCCCACGCGACAGACTGTCTCGGCGTAAGACACCTATGGCATCGCTGACCATTACACCTGGTAGGCCGTTACAGGGAACGATTTCCGTTCCGGGCGATAAGTCGATCACCCATCGCGCCATCATTCTGACAGCCTTGGCGAACGGGATCAGTACGGTTGCGCGCTATTGCCGAGGTGAAGATTGCCTCAATACAATGCGGGCCCTCCAGGGCCTCGGGATACGTATCGATGAGTCGGACGAAGAACTCTGTGTGCATGGCAAGGGACTCTGGGGGCTGACCGAGCCGAGCGGGCCGATTGATTGCGGGAATTCTGGAACAGGCATTCGTCTCCTGACGGGTCTGCTGGCCGGACAAGACTTTTTTACAGTGTTGAGCGGTGACGAATCGATCCGCCGCCGCCCCATGGGACGGATTGTGAAGCCGTTGCGGGACATGGGCGCCGTCATTGCCGGACGCAAGGGTGGCGAACTTGCGCCTTTAGCCGTCACAGGCAGTCGACTTCGCGCGATCACCTACGCCTCGCCGGTGGCGAGTGCGCAAATCAAGTCGGCGTTGTTGCTCGCAGCCTTGTTTGCCGAAGGAACAACTCGTATTACGGAGCCACGTCTCTCGCGGGATCATACGGAACGGTTGTTCAAATTTTTTGGCATTGCGTTTCAACGGGAAGGGACCACTCTGCTGATCGATGGACGACCGTCGGTTGGGTGGAACGCGGCGCCTCGAATAGTCGTCCCGGGCGATCTTTCTGCCGCAGCATTTTTCGTCGTGGGGGCCACCATTGTTCCTGGTTCGGATGTGACGATTCAACAAGTGGGGATCAATCCTACCAGGGTCGGCTTGTTGGATGTGATGAAGAGAATGGGTGCAGACATCCAACTGCTCAATAGGCGCGAAGAGGCAGGAGAGCCGGTTGCGGATATTCGAGTAAAGTCGGCCAGGCTGCATGGAGTGGCGATCGGGCCTGATTTGATCCCGCAGACGATTGATGAATTTCCCATTCTGTGTGTCGCAGCCGCAGTTGCAGAGGGTGACACGATCATCTCCGGAGCCCAAGAATTGAGAGTCAAAGAGAGCGATCGGATTGCCACGGTGTCGGCTGAAATGCGTGCAATGGGGGCACAGGTGACGGAAAGACCCGACGGGATGATTGTGCGAGGTCTTGGCACAGCGGAAGATAATGGTCGGTTGCAAGCTGTATGTGGCCACAGCCATGGAGATCACCGGGTGGCGATGTCGTTGGCCATTGCAGGCTTGACCGCTTCGGCTCCAACCTCGATTGACGAGGCGGCCTGTATCGAGACATCATTCCCGGACTTTCATCGCACACTCTTGGAATTATTAGGCGAGTGCCGGTGACGGTTATGACTATGGGGCATGACGTGGGATTTGTTGCGGAGAACCAGCGGGCGAGAGGACTGATCGTTGCAATCGATGGTCCGGCTGGTGTCGGGAAGAGCACCGTGGCCAAGTTGTTGGCTTCTCGATTGGGTTATCTGTACCTTGACACAGGTGCTCTCTATCGCGCGACGGCATGGGCCGTCATTGACTCCGGCTTGGATCCAGCTGATGCCAAGGGAGTCGAAGCTCTGCTGCCCACGCTGTCGCTCCACATGCAGTTTCACCAGGGAGTCGCAGCGGTATTCGTCAATAACAAGGATGTGAGCGGCGAGCTTCGCATACCTCGGGTGTCGGCAGCGGCATCGGTTGTCTCGGCTATTTCAGCGGTCCGGGCCTGGTTGCTGCCTATCCAACGACAAATCGGACAAGGCGGAGCAGTGGTGGCTGAGGGACGTGATATGGGAACAAAGGTGTTTTCTACAGCTGACGTGAAATTTTTTCTCGAAGCGGATCCGACTGTGAGGGCCCAGCGCCGGCATCGGGAACTCGTTGCGGCGGGACATTCTGGAGCACTTGAAGAGACGCGCGCCGATTTGACAGACCGTGATACGAGGGACCGTTCCCGTTCGATCGCGCCGTTGGTTCCTGCTGAAGATGCCCGGTTCATTGATACGTCAACGTTGTCCATCCCGGAAGTGGTGGACCAGATGATGGCTGTGGTTGCGGCCAAACTGTGAGTTCCGTTTTTTACGGGATCTTGTGGGTTCTCTGCCGGACCATTGGCTGGCTGTGTTTTCGATTTCGAGTCGTTGGCGCAGTTCCCCGGGACGGAGGGTTTCTCGTTGCGGCGAACCATGCCAGTTATTTGGATATTCCCCTCCTGGGCTGTGGGATGCGGCGGCGGGCGTGGTTTCTGGGGCGTAGCGATCTCTTTCCGGTTCCAGGGCTGAAGGCGATCTGTCAATGGTTGGGATGGATTCCCCTGAGGATCGGCCGGTTGGATCGTGATGCATTCAGCAAGGCGGTGGCTCTGATCAAGCAAGGGAAGGTCGTGGTGATTTTCCCTGAGGGCGGTCGCACCCAGGATGGTCGGTTGCAATCCCCCAAGCCGGGAATCGGTATGATAGTGGCGCAAACCGGATGTTCTGTGGTTCCGGCCTATCTCAAGGGGACGTTTGATGTGTTACCACCTGGAACTATGTGGCCACGTTTCCGTCCCGTGACCGTGTTCTATGGAGAGGCTCTTGCGTTTCCCCGACATGAGGAGGGCGGAGATACGAAGCAGTATTATCAGAAAGTCAGTCGCACCGTGATGGATCGTATTGCGTCGTTAGGTGGTGTAGAATCTCCGATCAAGCAGTCCAGTGCCGACATTCGCAAGGCTGAGTGAATGCCGGCGTATAACCATCAGCACCCGACTTCAGTCGGAAGAGTAGGATTCCCATCATGAGTACGGTTTTGCCATCGAGTGACCAGCAGTTAGACCGGGCGGCCTTAGCGGCCTTGTACGAGGAAACATTTAAAAACCTCGAAGAAGGCACCATTACGGAGGGCCGCGTCGTTGCCGTGACCAAAGACAAGGTGGTTGTCGACATCGGTTACAAGTCCGAAGGGATGATCCCGAACGATCAGTTCTCTACAGAGGAACGCCAAAACATCAAGGTGGGCGATCGGCTTCAAGTCTATATCGAGGAGTGTGAAGACGCCGACGGCAATCTGGTTCTTTCCAAAGAAAAAGCCGACAAGATGAAGATCTGGGAGGAGCTGGAAAAGCTCTTCAACGACGGCAAAAGCATCGACGGCAAGATCGTGGCACGGATCAAGGGCGGCATGATGGTCGATATCGGAGTGAAGGCGTTTCTTCCTGGCTCGCAGATCGACCTGCATCCAGTGCGGGATCTTGACGGGTTGATCGGGCGCACGTTTCCTCTCAAGATTATCAAGATTAATCACCGGCGTGGCAACGTGGTGGTCTCCAGGCGCGTGCTCTTGGAAGAGACACGGGACTCAAAACGGAAGACGACCCTCTCTACGTTGAAAGAAGGTCAATTAATCCAAGGTGTGGTGAAGAACATCACCGATTACGGGGCGTTCATCGACCTCGGTGGCATCGATGGGCTGCTCCACATCACTGACATGTCGTGGGGCCGAGTCGGCCATCCGTCGGAAATGTTCAACATCGGCGACAAGGTGGAAGTGAGCGTGCTCAAGTATGATCGAGAGACCGGGCGCATTTCACTCGGCTTGAAACAAAAGAGTGCTGATCCTTGGACGGGGGTGGCCAGTAAGTACGCGGTCGGGACTCGAGTCCGAGGTCGCGTCGTGAGCCTGACCGACTATGGGGCGTTTATCGAGCTCGAGCCTGGGGTCGAAGGGCTCGTGCATGTCTCTGTGATGTCATGGACGCACGAGGTGCGCCATCCATCACGCGTGGTGTCCATCGGAGATCAGGTGGAAGCGGCGGTGTTGAACGTGGATCCGGCGAGCAGAAAGATCTCCCTCGGCATGAAGCAGACTGCACCGAACCCCTGGGATTTGGTGGAAGGGAAGTATGCCATCGGGACGCACATTGAAGGAAAGGTGAAGAGCCTCACCGACTTCGGTGCGTTCGTCGGACTCGAAGAGGGCATCGATGGATTGATCCATATTTCCGATATGTCGTGGACGAAGCATATCAAGCATCCCTCTGAGCTCTTCAAGAAGGGGCAGAAGGTTGAAGCGGTGGTCTTACGGATCGACAAGGAAAAAGAACGGCTTTCGCTCGGCTATAAGCAACTGAAGGGCGATCCATGGGATGACGAAATTCCAAGCCGATATGCGGTCGGAGATGTGGCGGTCGGGAAGGTCAGCAAGGTTGCCGACTTCGGCATCTTTGTCGAATTGGACGGGGGCGTCGAAGGGTTGATTCACATCAGCGAGGCCGGTCTCGACTCGCAGGCCAAGCTCGAAGAGAAATTCAAGCTGCAAGATGAAGTGACGGCCAAAATCATCAAGGTCGATCGTGAGGAGCGAAAAATTGCACTCAGCTTGCGCGATCATCAGATGGATTCCGATCGGCGAACAGTCGATGAATACCATGCGGCTCAAGGCGCGTTGGATCAAAGCTTGGGTCGTGCGGTGAAGCAGACCCGGAAGCGAGGACAAGACGAGGACGAGAAGTAGGTCAGACCGTCGGGCCGCAGTGTCGACCGTGGGCCTTCGCACCTTTGGTGCGATGAGCGTAGCATCGAACTATGAGTGATGAAACATCAGGAAGGCCAGCCAAGCGGGGAATAGTGCGCCGAGCGCTTTGGGTGCTCGGCGCCGGGCTTGGCTTGCTCTTTCTGCTGAACCTGTTTTTCCCCGACCTCGACTTCTCGATGCAGGACCAGGTTGGATTGATACGGATTGAAGGGGTTATCGTGGATGCGCAATCTACAATCGGCGAGTTGAAGCGTTTTGCCGAGAACCCCTCCGTGAAAGCGATCGTACTGCGGATCGATAGCCCCGGTGGCGGGGTGGTCCCGTCGCAAGAAATTCATGATGCGGTCCAGCGTGTTCGGCACAAGAGCAACAAGACCGTGATTACCTCAATGGGGACGGTGGCGGCATCAGGAGGATACTATATTGCGGTGGCGACCGATCGGATCATGGCCAATTCAGGGACGTTGACGGGGAGTATCGGGGTCATCATGGAAATGGCAAACGTTGAAGGGCTGCTGAAGAAGATTGGAGTTGAAGGTGTTGTGATCAAAAGTGGGCGATTTAAAGATGTCGGATCGCCTCTCCGGAAGATGAGCGATGAAGAACAGGCATTGCTCCAATCTGTTATGGACGATGTCCACAAGCAGTTTATCGAGGCGGTGGCGGAAGGACGAGGGCTTGACGTGGCGGCTGTACAGGCCTTGGCAGACGGTCGAATTTTCACGGGCCGTCAGGCCAAAGCGTCAAAGCTTGTGGACGAACTTGGCGATCTCAACGCGGCCATCCAGCTTGCAGCGGATGTGGCCGGTATCGAGGGCGAGCCGAAAGTCATTGAACCACGCCGACGATTTTCATTTAGACAATTGATCGAGTCCCGAATATCGGGGCTTTTCCCCAAATTGGATTTTTACTCCGGAGTTGGGCTTAAGTATCTCATGGTATTCTAGCAGGATGCTGAAAAAGGGGGGATAGGGTAGCTGGGACGATCCTCTTGCTCGCGCAACGCGCGGCCTCAGAAGGCCTTCGTTGGACGTGCGCAGTTGGGATCATTTCACCCACCCTTTATGAAGTAACAGCTCGCTGCGGCCTTGCTAGGGAGAAGGCCGCGTTTCGGCGCGCCGGGGTTAGGCGGGTGAGAAATCTGGACTTTTTGAGCATCCTGCTATCAGGGCCGGATTGGCGTAGAAGTCGATTCATCATCATACAGGGGGAGTCCACTATGACGAAGGCCCAAATTATTGAGCGCGTATCAGAACAGATCACGACATTGACGAAACGGCAGGCGGAAGTCGTCGTCAATACGATTTTCGACTGCGTGAGAGATTCTTTGAAAAACGGCGACAAGACGGAGATCCGAGGGTTCGGCAGTTTTCGGCTGCGGGCTCGTCGGATGAAAGAAGGACGGAACCCCAAGACCGGCGCAACGGTGGCGGTTCCTGCCAAGAAAGTCCCGTTTTTTAAAGCGGGAAAAGAATTGAAGGAACTTCTGAACCAGTGACAACAGGATATTCATCATGAATGCGCCAGACTCGCATGATGCCATAGGGATCGATGTCCGTTGGACGGACGAGGCCTCCGAACGTTTAAATCGAGCCCCACTGTTCTTGCGTGGCATGGTTCGGCGAATCGCCGAAAAAAAAGCTCGTGAGCTTGGCTGTGCGGAGATTACAGCGGAGATTCTTGATCAGTTCAAAAGCCAAATGATGGGTGGCATGGGGGGCGAGTCCGGCATGGCGGATGCCGCCGAGGATATGGCTCAAGGGCGTCTCCCCTGGACTGCCGCTGCGAAGGACCGATTGGATACCGTTCCGGAATTCATGCGCCACATGATCAAACAAATTGCAGAAGAGATCGCCAGAGAGCGGGGCCATCTTGAGGTGAATGTCGAACTGTTTGAAAAGGTGGAAGCGCTGGGCGATTTTCGTGAGGCTTCAGGCCCTCCGTTGGAGTGGAGTGAAGGGGCGCTGTCTCAGCTGCAAGAGAAATTGAAACAGTCGCCGCCCATCGCGGTTGAATTTGTCACTGACATGCTGAGGCGGGACACCGAAGATTTGGCGCGCGAGAGAGGTGTGACCCGGATCGATGAGTCGACACTGATCCAATTGTGGGATGTGCCACGGGAACGAGTGGCGTGGACCGATGAAGCCTGGAAGCGTCTGCAAACGTCCCCGGATTTTGTACGTAGCGGAATTCGTAAGGCCGCTGAGCGCAGGGCGAGGAAGCTCGGGCTCGCCGAGGTTGACTCGGAGCATCTGACGACCTTCCGGAATCAGGCGATGATGAAAGCCGTCAAACGGATTCGCTCATTCGGGTATGACAAGTTGACGTTCGAGGCGTTCGATACTGCGATGGAGAAGACCAAGCGGTTGCAGGGAAATGAGCAGGCGGAAAAGCGCCTTCAGGAAATTCGCGGGCATTTTGCTGATCCGGACCTCAAGAAACCGGAAGGCGGGACATTGGGCGCCGACTTGATGGACCGTTTTCGCCGCTATCTTAAGGGTGAAGGGACACTCTAACCGGCAGGATGCTGAAACAGCCCGCCAGCTTTGTTCTCGCTTCGTTTAAACCCTCAACGTACCCAAAGGGTACGCCTCGGTCTTTCACTCGCTGCGGCCTTAACGGACTGTTTGAGCATCCTGCAAGGGCAGTTTCTTTTCAGGCAGATAGCTATTCCTGCAAGGTCGTATCAAAACGCCACAGGTTCTTCGCGTGGCTCTCGGCCCCATCTTAGGCGAGTAAGCTGGGCGAATCGCTATGAGCTAGAAGCCGGGGCCGTTTGAGGACGGCCCCGGCTTCTAGCTGTTTAATGGGTTGCCACTTCTTGCGGCCAAAATTTATGTCGAATCTGCGGAAGGGGCTCGCTATCGAGATTGGGGATATCATAGAGGCAGCGATCGATCGTTGCCACTTCATCGTCGGTCAGGTCCAAGGCGACCCTCTTTTTCCAAAACTGATCGAGGGTAAAATAATCACCTGACTGCGGCTTCTCAGCCAAGA
>JBDTSF010000007.1:0-1962 GCA_039931295.1 Nitrospirota bacterium
TATAGCTGATCTCGATGGGGGTGCAGCAGACCTCACAGTCCTCGATGTAGGTGTGACGGCTTACTGAGAGATCCAGAACCATCGAAATCTCTTCCCCACAAGAGGGGCAGGTGAAGGTGTATTCCATTGACCGAGAATGGTACCGCAAACCCATGTGGGTGACAATAAAGGTTGCCGGACCCTGTGATTCTTCATTGACGTACTACCAACCTCTCTGGGTTTACAGATAGAGGTCCGGGTTTGCAATTACGCATAGCGGAACTCGTCTATGGGCAGCTCTTCGGTGCCGAGGTCTTCTGCATAATGGTGGGATCGGATGGTGCGCAGCGTGGTTGAAGGGCGCGGTCGCCGTGGTCTGGTCACTTATCAATCGTGAATATGGGAACTCCGGCGCGAGGCACCTCGCCGACGGCCATCTGGAACAATAGATACAGCATTTGGAAGGCCTCGCGGTTCCAGCGTGCCAGCGGCCCCGTGGTGTTCACGGCGTAATATTTTCCGTGAGATTGAATCGATAAGTCAGCTCCCGATGGCGCTCCGTCCGACAGCACGAGTTCCATGGTGTGGACGGGATTTTCGTGGACCGTTGGGGTCCGCGGATCTTTGTCAACGTGGTATTCGGGGTCTTCCCCAAGCGATCGGCCCAGGAAGTTGAGAATGGTATTGAAGCTCCGCAGCCGAAAATCTCCCTTGATGGGGTATTCCCCTCCGACGTGCCCTGGGCGGATGTCGAAAGCCACATCGTTGAGGTGCCCGTCCTCCGTTTCGTCGACCAACTGGGCTCGTTCATCGGATGAGAGCGTGTTAGGGTCATAGTTGGTGATGAGAATGGGTCCCGTGATTTGTTTTCGAAGGGTATAGCTGTTGTCTTTCTGGTTGTAGGTGACGAGATAGTCTTTCTGTAATGCTTGAAAACCTTCGGCTGTGACCGAGTTGGCAGGAATGGTCCAGGTCCGCTTATAGACGAGCGGTTCGGCATGGAGTTGGTTCTGATCTTGAATGGCCGAAAGATGCGTGACTACCCGGCGGAACATCTCATAGCCCGCCCGATCTGCCGGTGTATTGCGATAGGCAATCTCCTGCCCATGCTCCGTGATCCGGAGTTCCTGTGCCATCAGCCGCAGCAACAGATCGATGTCGTACCGCTGCCGGAGGAGGAGGAGGAATTTGGTCTCCAGGAAGGGAGTCAAGAGCCGCTTGGTAAACTCTTCCCCTTCGATCGGTACCATACTGATGGTGGGGTTCTCCGCCATGCTGCCGCCAAAGATTGGCATGAGCGCTCTGCCGGCATCTCCAGTGAGTGCCGGAGTGGCGCCGGCGCTGACACGGAAATCGAACGTGGCGGCTATATTCGACACGCCGGTGAAGTGGATCGGTTGATGCTGATGAGCACGGGCAATGTTGATGAGCAGTTGTTTGGAGAGGGCATCCGTGACCGCCTCATCATAGGTTGTCACGGCTCGATTCAGCGTGATGGGGGAGAGGCAACCGGTCAGGGTAAGGCTGCAGAAGAGCCCCGCTAGGGTCAAGCATGTGAAAGGTTTTGAACGTTGCCCCGTCGTCATGTGAACAGCTTTCGTGCGAGATCGGTCACCTTCCGGCAGGTTTGTAGCATAACTGGCAGGGGATGCCTAGCGGGTCGCACGTGCTTCTTGGTGAAAAAGGAACGGCAGGCGAGAGAATTTGCTGACGTATGTATCGTGCGCGTCAGAGATGAAACACGTCTCGAAATATGCTTGAACTCCAGCGGTGCATAAGTTTGTCATTGAAGGGACTGATGGTGAGGAGGGAAAGTATGGACGCGTGGCCAACACCAAAATGGTCGGGATCCTTTTCTCGCCCGTTCAGGGCGATGAAGACTCCCGACCAATTTAGTTGCCGCAGCTATTGGAGCGGGGGCGCCACACCGGTTGACGAGGGTTCGATCTCGTCCGGCATGGGCGTTACATCGGTTGACGAGGG
>JBDTSF010000008.1:0-2316 GCA_039931295.1 Nitrospirota bacterium
GTTGGACTGATCCCTCGTGTAGTTGTATTCCGCTGCAATCGAGAGCCAATCGGTGAGGGGCCGGGCGATAGTGGCTGTGAAGAACATGACCTTGTCACGGCGTTCCGTTGTGCCGCTGGCGGAAAATGAACTCGGGTTATCATAATCCATGTGGTAATAGTCGAAGGCAAAGCTTGATTTCAACGTCCAGAAGTCCGGCACACCCAATCCGACTGATAGGCGATGTGCGTTGTAGTCCCAATCGGCATGTGTTTGGACGCCTGGTGTTGCCACCGAAGGACTTCCGCCACCGGTACGATCGGTGTCGAACGTATAGCCCAGCCGTACGTGTCCTGTTCCACCGGCGAAGTAGGCGTACTGTGTGACGCCTGCCAACCAATTTTTCCCGTCCCTGAAGGAATTTCCAGCAAAGCGATCATCCTGGAAGTCTTTGCTCTGATACCGGAACTGAAGCTGGGTGAACAGGCTGTTGGTCTCGGCGATCGTGAAGATCGGTTGCACGGCATGGGAGAGCAAGAACGGGTCTTGGCCGACACGCACATAGTCGAAGGCATATTGGAGCCGTGCCGTCACTCTGCCTATTTGATGTTGAACAAATACCGAGGGCGCATGGTCCTGGACGTCAAATGTCGTCAGTGTCTGATGCAAACTCTGGTAAAAACCGTATGTGACCCCTGCCGTCCACCCGGCAGTTTGAATCGGTCGATATTCGCCACGCGCATAAAATGTGGTGCGGAAGTCGTCCTTCTGCGAAATACTAGCCGTTCCGCCTGGAGGTTGGGTTCCAATGGGAAGCAACACGACATTGGTATCGTACTGGCCGCTCACACTCAGATTCAGATCCCACGGCTTGGGGCCCTTAGGAACCGCGGTTCGTTGCTGCAGAATCTCTCGAGCGATTCGAGCGAGTTCTGACTCCGGTTCGCCTGAGGCAATTGCGGCCTCGATTTCTTTTTGACCCTGGTCAACCATTCCACGCTCATAGTACGACATCCCCGTGTAATACCGAGCGGTCGGTGTGAGATCGGGGCTGAGAGCCATGGCCCTGGAAAACAAGGCAGACGACTGATTGAAGGATTTCAGTTCATGCGAGACGACTCCCTGATAAAAATAGACGAGCGGATTCTTTGGATCGAGTTTCTGAGCCTGATCGAGCGCGTCCAGCGCCTCGCGATATTTCCCGAGGTGACTTTGCGAGATGGCGAGCCCCAGCCAGGCTTGCGGGCGAGCCGGCTGTTCCATTGTCAGATCGTGAAAGAGGATTTCCGCTTCTTGATACTTTTTCAGACGCAACAGCGTCTGTCCGAGGTATTCGATCGCTTCCGGGTCCTTCGGTACGGCTCGTCGCGCTTGTTCGAAGTGATCGGCGGCTTGTGCATAGTGTCCCCGGCCAAACTCCACGATCCCTTTCGAAATGTTGAAATCATATGTCTCATTCGGCGCCTGCGCCCACGCGACATGATCGAGCGCAAGCCCGCTGATGCAGATACAGAGCGCACAGTACCAATTGCTCAACCCGTGCCGTTGGCGCATGGCGGTGGTCTTCGATGCAGACAATGGACGAATGCTTTTGAACAGCCTTAGTACCAGGCAGCCTAACAGAGCAAACGCATCAGTCAACGAATTGCTGGTATTTTCGCAACGCCTGTAATCTGCCTCGTACGCTGCAGTTGGACTAGACCGCCTAGGATACTGAGAAAAACTAAGGGGTTTCCGTTCTGTGGTGCGCGGCGTCTCACCTCTGACGTCCACCCTCGGAGTTTGCATGCAACAATCGGATAGTGCCTCGACCTGGTCTGACGGTATGATGGCCCAACGATGAGGGAGGGATTCATGCCGTCGATCAGTGTAGATTCTGCGTGGAGGGCCGTGCTGAACCGTGATCGCCGCTGCGATGGCCGGTTTGTCTATGCGGTGTCGTCTGCGAGAGTGTATTGCCGTCCCTCTTGCCCTTCTCGCCGTCCGAGTCGCAACCATGTGACGTTTTTCGATTCGCCGCAATTGGCAGAGTCGGTAGGATATCGTGCCTGCCTGCGCTGCCGTCCACAGTCGTCTGCTGGTTCCGAGGCAGACGAGCGGGTTGAGCGAGCGCGATGCTATCTGGATGACCATGCGGACGAATCCATCACGCTTCGACAGCTGGCTGTTCACGTTGGTCTCAGTCCGTTTCATCTGCAACGGACCTTCACGAATAGGGTCGGGCTCTCCCCGACGGCGTACCAAAGTGTCAAAAGAATGGAACGATTTACCTTGTCATTGAAACGAGGCGAGACCGTGACGAACGCAACTTATGAGGCCGGGTTCGGCTCCAGCAGC
>JBDTSF010000009.1:0-5134 GCA_039931295.1 Nitrospirota bacterium
GCTTGTATCCTGATTGCCGCTGCTGATTCAGAACCGATTCCGCCTTTACCGAGGAGAGTGAGGTGGTGTGTGAGACTCATGCGGCTATGCTTGTCCGGGGTTTTGTCCCCTTGAGTTTGACAGCGGTCGCCTACGATGTTGTCGCATTTTCTTTGCCCTCTCTCGTCTCTTGGCTATAATGAGTTTCTCGTGGTAGGCGGCTTCGTTGCAGACTATCAGTCCAGCCCAGAAGCGAGGAATCGGCATAGGAGTTCACACGAGAGCGGGGGTGTCAGATGATCAAAGCGCTTCTCGTTGAAGACAATGATATCGACGCTCAGCTCACACAGGACCTTCTTTCTGAATGGAGCATCGAGGAGTTCAGGATTACCCGTGTGAAAACGCTCGGAGAAGGACTCGCACTTCTCAGCCGTGAGCGATTCGATGCTGTACTCTTGGACCTATCTTTGCCGGATGCGTTCGGCCTTCCCACGGTCAGGCAGGTTCATGCGACTAGTCCGACAATTCCCGTTGTCGTTTTGAGTGGTGTGAGCGATCAAAGTCTGGCTCTTCAAGCTGTTCAACAAGGTGCGCAGGATTACCTGGTCAAAGGGCAGGGGCATCCTGAGTTGCTTGCTCGTGCCGTCCGCTATGCGATTGAACGGAAACGTTCCGAAGAACATCTAACATACCTTGCGCAGTACGATCACTTAACCGGACTGGTGAATCGCACCCTCTTTCGTGATCGTTTAGTGCAAGCGATGGCTCGAACCAAGCGCTTGCAGCAACCGATTGGCCTCATGCTGCTGGATCTCGACCGATTCAAAGCGGTGAATGATACCTTCGGCCATGACATGGGTGACGAATTGCTTAAAGCCGTTACTGAACGGCTTAAGGTCTGTGTGCGGGAAGTCGATACCGTGGCCCGGATGGGCGGGGACGAATTCACGATTATTCTTGAGGGGGTCTTATCCGAACAGAACATCCTTGCGGTGGCAACACGTATTACTGAATCGATTGCTGCGCCGTTTGAGCTTAAGGGGCACCACATCTCCATTGGTGTCAGTATCGGAATTACAATCTATCCTCAAGACGATCATACCATTGACGAATTACTGAAGCACGCGGACACGGCCATGTATCGGGCTAAACAGCAGGGTGGCAGTGCGGTTCACCTCCACGAAGCTTCCAGAAATCACCCGGCCAATCTCCTCCCGTAGCACGAGGCTGCGACCGACAGTGCCGATCAAAACCGAGGAAGTCTTCCAGCTCCTCTACGGGCCTGATCTCCACCCTCTACACGCGGATTCCCCTGGTTTATCACCGCCCAATGTCCCCTAACGGCTGGTCTGTCACGATCACGGTTCCGCGTGGATTGGGCGTAAGCATATTTGAGGTGTCGAGTGACTCCCGATCGGGAGTCGGGTGGCAGTCTGGAGTGAGCACGATTCCCCAGTGCTGATTGTTACAACACGAATTGTTGACGAGGAGCGCTTCTGCGTGATGAAAGAGGAGAATCCCGCTCAGCATATTCTCCCGACACTGATTTCTCACGAGTTCAGGATGGCTCCCAGGGTCTCGCACCGCAATACCAAAATGGTGGTTTGCACGACAGACATTCTCGGCGATTCTCGGTTGTGCGCCGGCAAACACAAAAATGCCTGATTCCCGGTTGCCACAGACGTCGTTCTCGATAAATGTCGGCCTCGACTGCGGGCCATAAATCACCACGCCGGACAGGACACCTTCCGTGGCGCGACAGTGTGTCACTGTACAAGAGGAGTCGAGCAGGTTCATCGCTGAATGCTGGTCGCTTCCAACATAGCGAAACGTGATGCCGGAGATACGACCGCTTGGGACTTGCTGAAGATAGAGAGGGCCGCCACGCCGGGAAAATATTTGCACCTCATCTCGTCCGGCCCCCACCAAATGAATAGGCCTGCCCGTGATAAAGACCTTGTCTTCATAGGTTCCTGGGCGAACAAACACTTGGTCCTGCTCTCCTGAATCGAGGAGTGCCGCACTGGGTCGCGGGTACGAGTCAGCGTCGTTCGCGTCGACGATTAAAGTTTTTCCCCCGAGCGGATTCGGCGGAGGATCAGTCATCATGTTTTACTCCCGTCACCCCTTTTCGTATTGCCGGAAATCTCCGTACTGTTCTGAGAATTCTGATCGGTCAGGTGATTGAAAAATCATCCAGTACCGATTCTCCTCGTGCATTCCCTCCATGCATCTCCTGGGATAGGCATCGGGCCTTTACTCGTTGCGGTCTTGCTGAAAGGATTCTTTGGGCAGCGTGCGATCGCCCCATTTGATTGTGGCATCTGTGCGGATCATGGACACGAACGCATACCCACGGAAATCTTCCACAACTTACCCAGCAATCGAGCGGCATTATTTCGGCCATAACCAGACAAGTCAAGTTTCCTCACACGGCATTGGCCACAGCCACTTTGCTAAGGAGACGACGTGAGCTGTCAAGTCGGTAACGTCGCGAACAGATCGTACAAATCTGTCGAACAGGCGGGGGAAGCCACTCCAGACCTCATCGTATCGAGCGACACCAAGCTCTTGGATTCTTGGCCCTTTTAACTGGGCTGGTTCGTTGCCTAGTGGCACGGCGATTGCGTTATCCGAGAAGACCGGTGCCGCGACATTGCCGAGCACCATGGAGGCAATATGGTGAAGCTGATGATGAGCACCCTGTCAGGAATAATCGTGCTGCTGTGTTCTCTCAATCTGGCCATTGCCGCCCCTTCCAACATACAGGAGTCGTCTCGACACCTGTATGATCGAGTGATGGAGGAGTTCAAGCACAGGGATTACGAGGCTGCACTGGCCGGGTTTCGATTCTTTCTCGAACTCCACGGACAGTCCTCGCTGGCCGCGAATGCGCAATATTGGGCGGGAGAGTGCCAGTACCGAATGGGGCACTACAAGGAAGCCTTGAAGTCCTTCTACCATGTGGTGTCGGCCTATCCACTGAGTCCGAAGCTTGCGGCCTCGACGTTGAAGATCGGGCAAGCCTACACCAGGCTGAAAGATCACGAGAAAGCTCGCATGACGTACCAACGAGTGGTCGGTGAATATCCTGACAGTGCTGAAGCAGAGTTGGCGCGGAAAGCTCTCGACACGATGCCGCTTCGGGATGAGGAGTCGGCCGCTCAACTGAGTGGCCATAGCGCCGCTGACTAACGCCGTTCGCAATCGGTGGACGTATCAGCAAGATGCCGTGCAATCAGTCGTCATCGCCGACACCAAGCAGTTGGGCCAGTTGAGGGACGGTGTAGGACGTGTTGGGACTCAAGATGGTCAATGGGATGCCGGCTGCTTGCAGGACAGATTGGATCTCTTGCTTCCGAGTGACCTCATGTGGCTGAGGAGGAGAACTTTCCTCAAGTAATACGACGTGATTGGCAGTCTTTGTCCCCGGATGGACCAACACAAAGTCGAGTTGCTTCAGAGCAATCTGTCTCAATACCTGTGAGCGAGTCGTTCTTTCTGCCTCAACGCTGACGATAGACCAGAGCGAAACCCTTGCAAAGACAAGGTAGTGGTCTTCTACGGCCAGCCGTATGAGGTTGTAGAGCAAGAGATCAGTGTCATTCAACAGAGGCTGGGGACGCAATGTGACGCCTGGAGGAAGGGTAAAGAGCTCTTTCCTGACTGGCTCCACAGCGGATGAGATCTTGAGTCGCCAAGCCAGGAAAGCCAGGGAGGTCAAAAGCGCGATGGCAAGGCCAATGACAACGATCTCCATTGTGCCGTTATCGCCTGGAAATGCATTCACGCCAGCGAGGTCCGTTCGGGACAATGGTGCCGAGTAGCACAGGATGGGTCGCGCCCGTGACAGACGGGATGTTGCCCCACTGTCCAGTCACGGTTTGATAGGCCAATAGAGCGAAGGCCACCGCCTCAAACACTTTACTGTCCCACCCCAAGGCCTCAAGCGTGGTAACCGGAATAGGGGCGAAGACCGTCGCGAGATGGCTCATGATCGCACGGTTACGGACACCACCACCACCCACCACCACTTCGTCGATTTCACCGGTAATCCACCGTCGCGAGGTTCCCACCGCCTTGGCCGTCCACATACTGCATGTGGCCAAGAGGTCTTCAATCGGGAGGTTGCGTTGCTGCTGAATCGCGATCAGTTCATTGATGAGATCAGGACCGAATGCTTCCCGCCCGGTCGATTTGGGTGGCCTCTTGGATAAAAAGGGATGCGCGAGCAGCTTGCCTAGCAGTCGTGAATCGACCTGCCCTTTCATGGCCAGTCTTCCATCACGATCCATCAACAACCGTCCGTCTGTCACACGTACCATGAGACCATCCAGCACCATATTCGCAGGCCCCGTATCGAATGCCTGTACTCCGCTGAGGTGTCCCCCTTTCGGCACATACGTCACATTGCTGATGCCCCCAAGATTCACGATCAACCGCGCGCGCCGCGCATGCTTTAAGAGCAGCGCATGTGCGACTGGTGTCAGTGGAGCGCCTTGCCCGCCCGCGGCAATGTCGCGCGCACGGAAATTGGCCACTGTCGTAATCCCTGTTCGTTCGGCAATGACTGCAGGCTCAGCAATTTGGAGTGTCGAACGAATGGCGCCGACTCCCGGCGCGTGGATACCATGTGGAAGATGATGCACGGTCTGGCCATGAGAACCGATCAATGCCACGTTGTCCGGCTGAAGGTTCGCCTGTCGAATCACATGCAGCGCCGCGTTCGCAAACCATTCACCCAGTAGTGCATTGAGGTGACAGATCTCCGCGACCGTTCCAGAAGCTGACGCAGAGAGAATGCGTTGCTGCAGCGAGCGTGGATAGGGCAGTGTGTGTGCAGCGAGCGTCCGCGCTTTCAGCGAGCGATCTTTGCCTGTAATGTCCACGAGTGCCGCATCGACACCATCACCGGATGTTCCAGACATGAGTCCCACTACATGCATTCTTTGGCCCCTCCAATGACTCATTCGTGAGGTGATGTGGTTGCCGGCAGAGCGCGGGGATACTCGACGTAGCTATCCAGCAAGGCTCCCGCGAGCGAACTTATTCAGTATCCTACTCGAACTGTTGACCGCTACGCTAATGGAACTACCGAGCGGGGTCAAGCGGGGAAACATCATCAATCCACCCCGGCCGCGCCGCAAACCGTTGC
>JBDTSF010000010.1:0-10402 GCA_039931295.1 Nitrospirota bacterium
GGCCGGTCCCGCATGCCAGGGAGGTGCAAATTGTTTTTCCCATCAGCGTGAGCCGCGGTGAGGCCAAACAGCGCGGTAGAACACAGTACCCCTGCTAGACCGGCCGATAGATATTTCTTACGAGGAAGCAGCATGAAACCTCCTGATGATGGTTGAGAAGTTCAGAGATCCAGGACCTGATCCGTTCTCTCTGGCGCAAACGAAATCCTTGCCAGCGTGCGCAAGGAATATGCCAAGGATAACGAATTATTAATTGATTGATTAATATAGGTAAGCGACATACATGATCTCCTCGGCGTGCGTTTTTGAGCGATGGTGACGGACGTATTGGGACGGTGCGAGGTGTTCTGCGTAGGATAGCTAACTACGCAATATGGGCCCATCGACCGACATGGTTGGGCGGGGTGGGCGCAGATCTATTTGGCAGTTTCGGTTCAGCGGAAGACATGAATCGGGCGTGACATGAAGGGGATACTCTGGGAACGCGTGACGACCGACCGGTAGGCAGTAGAGATTCAACAGAGTCGGTCCTGGACGATTGAGCGCCCGAAGTCATACAGTCGGATCCGACCTTGCCTCACCGGCGCACGACAGTTCGATGCACGTTTAACGCAATTATCTAGAGAGAGTTTTTGGCAGACTTAACTTGTTGGGTCTATGCGCCTCCAGATCGATCTGCTTCAGAGTACTGAGCTGTTCTGTCAATTCTGCAATCCGCTTATCGCGAGTGCGAATTTCTCGCCGAAGTGTGGGGACGGTTCGGTCCTGACTATTGGCGGCATCCACAGCCCGCATGGGGGTCGATGTACTTGCCGCATGCTGTTGTCCAAGCCATGTGCGCACCAGACCTTTCATCACCGCGACCGCTCCATTCAACTCATCGGCGGAAGCGGAATAAGCCGTCCGGTTGGCAAGAAATTGAATCCAGCGCGCGCTGGAATCCGCAAATGGGCCCTTCGGCGCAACGGTCATC
Organism: Nitrospirota bacterium; assembly: GCA_039931295.1. GTDB lineage: Bacteria > Nitrospirota > Nitrospiria > Nitrospirales > Nitrospiraceae > Palsa-1315. Next base: position 974 of record JBDTSF010000010.1, read on the forward strand.
GCCTCTTGAAAGGACGTCGTTGCCGCCTCTCCATTCTCGAACAGCGCGATCATCGCACGGGTAAAATGGACCTGATCGCACGATTGATGTTGTGCGCAGGTGCTCAGCAACGTTTCTTGTTCGCGCTGTACGGCCTGCAAGAGGACTCTGTCGGTCGCATCAGCCTGAAATAAAGGCGCTGACCCAGACAGCGGTGGGCTATTCACCGTCGCACATCCCCAGAGCATCCCCATCATCATGAGCCCGGATCCATAGCGAAGCCACATAGCCATACCTCGTTTTTGTGTCAATATCATCGTGCCTTTGCTTGGAGCCTGTCCGACATTGCCTCGTAACGAGGCGAAGGAGGACCAGGCAGATATGCGGCCGCAGGCCCCAAAAACCGCGAGGCCGAGAACAACATCAATTCATGGCGCCATCATTCGCCACAGTGGAACGGTTAATCTCAGACAAGCTCCTGGGATAAGTTTAGCAGATAGTGCGGATTTTGACGGCTCCGGGGCAGAGACAAAAGACCGATGAAACACTGTGGCAAACTGCTTTTTCAACGACCTCGTTCGTGGAGATGCTTGAGGGCGTAAGTTAGGAAGAGATTTCACCTCGCCTTGGCCGTCGCAGATGTGAAGTTTCTCTACGGTGAGGATTCGAGAGGCGAGCCCGCCGGGCGAAAGCTCGTCATTGCAGCGGATCTGCGATTGTAGCAGACGTGCTCATGAATCATGCGGGCTAAACTGCTTGCTCGCAGGGAAGGACGAATACGCGTAGAGGAAAGACATTGTCATGCTGGCGCATCCCCTGTTCCGCTTTCAAGCGGGTGAACCCATCGATGAGGCGGTAGGCAAGCGGCTCCGCTACCGCGGTGAAGATCACACAGTTGACGCCGGGTGACAGGAAGAACTGAACGTTGGGTCCGGTCTCTCCCCTACCTGCGACATTGTGCAGTTCAGTAAACGCGTTGACGTCGTATTCTTTCAGCAGGGCATGGATGTGTTCTACCATCGACTGACGAAACACGATCAGCAGCATCTTCATAGCAGGCACTCCTGTGTATCAGCGAAAGGGTTCATCCCCAAACCAGGCGATTGTTAAGGATGCGACTCTGCCCATTCTATAGGGGAGAGACGAAATAAAGACAAGAGCAATTCCATCACGTGTTCATATGTTCTGCCCGGGGCCGGGCAGCGGTTCGTCGGACTCAAGGCCTTGCGTGCTGCGAGGAATAGAACGAGGTGGATACACATTGAGCTTTCCAGTAGACTGGTCTCTAAGCGAATCGCGGACAATGTGTGCTGCACTGCATATGCCTGACGGAGCAGACGTGCCAAGCGCGAGCCGATTCGCCACTTCTTCAGGCTGAATCGTGTGACGAACAGGAGGCATCAGATGAACGATCAAGACACGCAACGCGCGGTTGGGATACTCAACAAGATTATGGAGCATGAGTTGGCGGGAGTCGTACGCTACACGCATTATTCCCTCATGATCTATGGCTATAACCGCATTCCAATCGTATCTTGGCTGAAGAGTAATGCTGACGAGAGCCTTGCCCATGCGCATAAAGCAGGGGAACTGGTCACTTTACTTGGCGGCCACCCGTCTCTGAAAATCGGGACACTCTTGGAAACCGAGAAACATGATATGGGAGATATTCTTAAAGAAAGCTTGGAGCACGAGAAGGCCGCCATCGCCTCCTATTACGAACTCCTGCAAATCTCTGAAGGAAAGTCCGTCCTGTTGGAAGAATATGCACGAGAGATGATCGTCGGCGAAGAGCTGCACCTGGACGAGGTGAACAAGATGTTGCGCAAGCCAGGTGAAGTTCAACCATTTCGCTCTTAACCCTTCATCAACTTGGAAGGAAAAAGAACGTCAGTGGACCATTTCGAGGCATGAGCGGGGGAGCGACTCATCTCGCCCTCTGTGACCCGATGCGCGATTCATTACTAACTCAATAGAGGAGGACGTCACATGTTGAAGGAAGTTTCAGGGGATATTTTGTTGACCAAGGCGGAAGCCCTGGCCCATGGTGTCGCACCTAACGACAATTTTGCGAACGGGTTAGCCCTGGCACTCAGAGAGCGGTGGCCGGCAATGTATAAGGATTTCAGGCATTACTCTCAGACGTTTACCCCCAAGAGCGGCGAGTTATGGACGTGGTCCGGCGTCGGAGCTGTTCGGATTGTGAATCTGTTTACTCAGGAGGCTGCTGCTAGCCACGGAGCCAAGCCAGGCCGGGCCACGATCGAGAATGTGAATCACTGCCTCAAAGCGCTGGGCAAGGTAATCGAATCTGAGAAGTTCAAGAGTGTTGCGCTTCCACGCTTGGCCACTGGCGTGGGCGGGCTCGACTGGAAGGACGTGAAGCCGCTGATAGAAAAACATCTCGGCCACCTGTCTATCCCCGTGTATGTGTACGGCACCTATCATCAAGGGGTGCAGGCAAAGGAGTAGGGGTGAGCAGGGGCGAATTGAGAGGTGGGGCAGGCTGACGAACGGTACGCCGTTCAGTCGCGCCATAATGCGTTGACCTGTGTCGGCCCCACCCATTGGTGTGCCGACTTCCGACTGCTCCTCTAACACTGCGATGAAACATCGCAATGCCGTCGCAGTCGGCATCGCTTCAGCCTCCTAATCGGCAGCGCCCGCTATGGCGTGAGCCTCACCGCATATCCGTTCCATCCGCCCCGTGCTAGGTAAAAAGAACGGGCAACGAGCAAGCTCGGAGGGACCATTTACAGTGATCGTTCCACGCGCGCAGTTTGGGAGTCACCCGGACCGCCCTTTCTGTGTCACGTTCGGGCGCAGCAGTGGGGAGAGAAACCGAGCAAGGATAGTTTGACTATTTCCTCTTGTTCATCCTCCCTCACTGTGGTGCATTCGCCATCTCTGCAATGACGGCTCGCAGGCCGGTGACGACGCGCGCCATCCTTTCGTGCTGAACGAGCTCTGGCCTGTCGGCCTGTGAATGGTAGGCGGGATAGCGGAAGGGGGCGGTATCGGTCACCATCACCGCTGGGAACCCCTCCTTCCAGAAGGCCCAATGGTCCGACGATCCAACGCCGGGAATCACGTCCCACAAGGCTCCCCCCTCGGATGGAAATTGAACATGGTGCCGAAACGATCCCACGAGCTGCTGCACCAGGAACCCGTTCTCTACGTTGCCGACGAAGGCGATGAAGTTCCCGGTAGAGGGATAGATGAGGTTCAGCGGAAAGAGGAGGTGTTGGCTACCTGGTTCATCTGAGTAGTAGCCGATGGTCTCAAGACTGAGCATGAGGACAATCTTTTCAGCACGCTCGCGGCTACGCTTGGCATAAATACGACTCCCCATATGTTCAGTTTGAAAGAACGGCGGTTCCTCGTTGGTGAAGGCGACAAATCGCAACGTGCGGGCCGGCGCAATGTTCGCGAATGCACGAGCCAGGGCGAGCATCGCCGCTACGCCGCTCGCATTATCGTTGGCGCCGGGACTTCCCTGCACAGAATCGTAGTGCGCGCCGATGACAATGATATCGTCCGGTCTCCGGCTTCCCCGTACTTCCGCTTCAATATTCTCGCAAATAATTCCTTCCACCTCGTAAGGTTGCCGCCGAACCACATACCCGACACCGGCGAGCGTCTTCCGAATATACTCCGCCGCCATGATGAGCCTGTCGTGATGAAAGACATTGCGCTCGCCGATCTGTCCCGCGAGCATCTGGACGTGGGAATGGAGTTCCTCTGCCAGCGTTCGCTGCTCACCCGTCAGCGGAGGGAGTGAACCCTGGTAACTCTGTCCCGGCATCTGGATCATATCGTCTCTGTCATCATGGCTTCACGAGACTGGCAGTAGCCTGTACAGTCTTCCTCCCGTCCCCGTACGATTCGCTTCCCGCTGAATGGAGTCTGGTGGCCGGTGATCACGGTGCACTGGCGTTCGCCGTGGTCGTCATCATAGTAGAGGATGACCCAATCGCGCGTTTTCTTGAATCGATGGGCCAGGGCGCTGTTCGAGAACAGAGCGGTATAATGGCGGGCACCCCGCTGCGTGTGGAGAATCGACAGCCAGGCTTCGTTCTTTGGATTGAAGCGGTGCGGCGCAATTCTCTGCAGTCTGCCGCTCTGGACGGCTTCGCGATATTCCCTGTCCACATCCAGCAATTCATCGACGGAAGGTTCGCGGGTTGTATGCGGCTCGGTTGCTTGAGGCCGCTTCCGAACTCGTCCTAATCGAGCCGTGAGAGAGTCGATGATGCCCTGGAGTTTCTTCGGGCCAACCCCTTCGATGTCCGCCAGTCGTCCGTCGTGCGCCGCCATTTCCAGCTGCTCCAACGTGTCGATATGCAGCTCGTCGTGCAGCCGTGTGGCGAGAGCTGGACCGATCCCTGGAATGGACGCGAGCAGAGAAACCGGGTCCATGTGGCCGCGCAGGCGATCCAACATCGGCAGCCGGCCAGTGACGACGAGGGTATGAATAGATCGCGCGAGGCTCACTCCGATGCCTGGCAATGATCGCAGCCCGTCTGTGCCCTGTTGCTGCGCGATCTCTGCGGCAGGAATCGCCAAGCGTTCGATCGTCTCTGCGGCAGCGCGGTAGGCCCGCACGCGAAACCGATTCGCCCCCTGCTCTTCTAAGAGCTGTGCGACTTCTCGTAATCGCCCGGCAATGTCCTGATTCTGCACGATGTTAGCCATGCTCGTCGTGAGCCTCATTCGTAGTGTAACGCCTCGATGGGGTTCATCTTCGACGCTTTATTCGCGGGATAGAGGCCGAAGAAGAGGCCCACGATCAGAGAAAATAGAAACGCAACGACGATGGCCTCCGGAGAGATAATGGTCGGCCAGCCGACTATCGTCGTCAGCAGTTTCGCCCCCCCGATGCCGGCGGCTACACCGAGGATTCCGCCGATCGCCGTCATAATGATGGCTTCGATCAGAAATTGCAGCAGGATGTGCCTGCGCTTCGCGCCGACGGCCATGCGAAGCCCGATTTCTCTCGTCCGTTCCGTAACCGATACCAAGAGAATATTCATGATGCCGATGCCGCCGACGATTAACGAAATCGAGGCGACGCTCATCAGCATGAGCATCATGGTCCGGCTCGTGCCTGCGATAGTTTTGGCGATATCTTCCATGGTGCGGATGGTGAAGTCATCCTCCTCAGACGTGTGAAGGCGATGGCGCGCCCGCAAGAGATCTTTGATGTCTGCGACGACAGCGGGAATCTCATAGCGCGTCTGGGTGGCGACCAGGATGATCCCGACGGTTCCGAGAAACTTGGTGCCCAGGACTTTTCGTTCAGCCGTCGTGAACGGAAGGACTACAAAATCATCTTGGTCCTGCCCCGTGATCGATTGACCCTTCGGCGCCAGCACCCCGATCACTCGAAGCGGAGTATTTCTGATACGAATTTCAGCTCCCACCACATCTTCACCTGGCTCGAACAGATTCTGGACGGCGGTTTTTCCCAGCACCACGACCTTCGCAGCCGAATCCATGTCCGACTGTGTAAAAAAGTTCCCCTGCGCAATCGGCCAACTGCGGATCTCGGTGAACTCCGGAGTGGTGCCGAGGACGATGGTGCTCCAATTCTTATTCTCATGAATTACTTGAAGCACCGATCGAGTGCCATACATGATGGTCGTGACCGCACCGACCTTTGTCCGGATGTCCTCTGCATCGTCGACCGTCAATGTGGAAATCGTGCCGAGTCCTCCCCGCACGCCCCCGACGGTCGTGGCGCCCGGGACGATGATGAGGACGTTGGTGCCCAGGCTGGCGATTTCTGCTTGGACGGACGCGGTGGCACCCTGACCCAGACTGACCATCGCCACAACGGCGCCGATGCCGATGATGATGCCGAGCATGGTCAGCCCGGCACGCAGCGGATTCCGCCGAAGAATGCGGAGAGCGGAGACAATGGTAAGCCAGAGAAAGGACATCGTAAGCAGCTTTCAGCCGTCAACTCTCAGCCTTCAGCGATCATTTTCCTATCCATCCTATCCGAAGCTGAGTGCTTCTTTTTCTCCTTCATCTCATCCTCGGGCCACCATCGAAGCCCGGCGGGAGCTTCTTCTGGGCTTGTTCTTCGGGAGTCTCAATCCCTAGGATCACCTGGTCTCCTTCTTTCAGCGCCCCCTCGGCGACTTCTGTGAAGAGGGAGTCGGCGATGCCGGTGATGATCAGCGTCTGTCGCACATGGTTTGCCTGATCCAGCACCCACACCTGCGTGACCTTGCGATCTACCGGGACCCCCGGCATCCGAAAGCGCAAGGCGCCGTTCGATACGCGCAAAGGATTCTCTTTCTTGGCCGTCACGATTATCACGTTTGCTGTCATTCCGGGCTTGAGCTTGAGCTCCCGATTGTCCACTGTGATCACGACATCGTAGGTCACCACATTCTGGATGCTGATCGGTGCATTGCGCACCTGCGTGACGGTGCCCTCGAAGAACTGTTTGGGATAGGCGTCCACGCGAAAGCTGGCCGGCTTGCCTTCCGCGACCCCGCCGATGTCGGATTCGCTGACGTTGGCATTCACCTGCATCTGCGTCAGGTCCTGGGCGATCACGAAGAGCGTTGGCGTTTGGAACGTGGCGGCGACGGTTTGCCCGACATCGACGTTGCGGGACACCACGATGCCGTTTACCGGCGAGTAGATTGTGGTATAGCCGAGATCGAGTTCGGCTGAAGCCAAGGTGGCCACCGCTTGATCCACCTGCGCCTGCGCGACCTCCACTTGGGCCTGGGCGTCGTGGTCATTCGTCTCGGCAAGATCGAGGTCGGCTTGTGAAACAAATGCCTGCCGTCGGAGCGTGGCCATGCGGTCACGTTCCCGCTTACGCTGGGTCGCCATATTCTTCGCCTTCGCCAGATTGCCGCGCCCGCTCTTAAGCGATGCGCGGGCTTGACTGACCCTCGCTTGGAACGGCCGCTGATCGATCGTGGCCAGGACCTGACCCTTCATGACCACGGAATTGAAGTCCGCCATCAGTTGGGTAATTTTCCCAGACACCTGGCTGCCTACCTGTACCGAGACGACGGGATTGACCGTGCCGGTGGCAGTGACGATCGCGGAGATAGGACCTCGATCGACCAGCGCAGTATGGTAGTGGACCGGCGGAGTCCCGGCCGTCCACCAATACCAGGTTCCTCCCCCGATGATCGCGAGCAGGATCGCGATGCCGATGAGCCAGGGAAGACGAGACCCGGTCCGGGGTGAAGGAGGCACAGGCATGGAGGCGGGAAGCCGGTGCTCGTGGTTGGACGATACGCTCGACGAATGGCGAGCCGATGTTGAGGAAGACCCGGGGGGAATGATCTCGGTGACAGGGATCTCATGAATCGGATCTTGGGGATTATCGGTCATGATGTACCACTCCTTGCATCACTCCGCCTGCACGACGCTTATTGAATCGGTTCACGATGAACTTGCGGCTTTCCTCTGCGAGCAATAGCGCAAGGGCCCCCAGCACAAGTGGTCCGAAGATCCAAGCGGGCAGGGGGCCGGTTCCAAAGATCGCGTTGCCCCAAGGGGTATAGATGATGAACGCCAGGACGACGAGTTCTGTCGCGACTCCCCAGAGGAGGAAGGGATTGCTGAACCAGCCAAGTCGAAAGAGCGACACTCGGTCTGAACGGCAGGCAAACACGTTTGCTACCTGGGTGACGACAATGGCGGCGAAGGTGGCGGCGGTCGCCTGTTTGTAGAGCGGATCGGACCAGTCAAGCGGCATGCCCCAGGTCCATCCCTGCGTCAGGAGCAACACAAAGAATGCGCCCATGGCGATCCCGGCTTCGATCAGGCCCAGAAAGACATAGGCGCGCAGGAGAAGCGGAAGGTTCATCAACCGTTCCGTTCGCGGGCGCGGCGGGATGGACATCATGCCGGCGTCGGGCTTTTCGGCGCCCAGGGCCAGGGCCGGAATCATGTCGGTCCCCAGATCCACGGCGAGGATTTGCGGGACCGTGAGCGCCAGTGGAATCCCGAACAAGCCGAACGCCAGATAAGGGACGACTTCTGGCACGTTGCTCGCCAACACGTACGTGGAAAACTTTCTGATGTTGGCGTAGACGGCCCGGCCTTCTTCAATCGCGTTGACGATGGTCGCAAAGTTATCGTCGAGTAAAATCATGTCCGCCGTTTCTTTCGCCACGTCGGTTCCGGTGATGCCCATGGCAATGCCGATATCGGCTTTCTTGAGCGCCGGCGCATCGTTCACCCCGTCGCCCGTAACGGCCACCACTTCGCCCATGTCCTTCAGCACCGACACCACGCGCATTTTGTGTCGAGGGGCCATGCGCGCGAAGACCGGCTCAGCCTTGTCAGAGCGGGTAGGCCTAAGGAGCCGACCCAACGCCTCGTCGCTCATCGTTTCGACTTGCTGCCCTTCGATGACGGGACTGAATGCGACCGGCTCGGTGCGGGACTCTTTCGGCGCCAGCCCGATCTGGTGCGCGATGGCCAGGGCCGTGAGCGGATGGTCACCGGTAATCATGATGATGCGGACGCCGGCTTGGCGACAGCGCGCGATGGCCTCCGGCACTTCATGGCGCGGGGGATCCATCATCGCCACGAGGCCGAGGAAAGTGAGGTGCTGTTCCACCTGGTCAATGTCCAGCTTCTCGACACCCGGTTCGATTTCACGCATGGCCACAGCCAGGACCCGATAGGCCTGCTGCGCGAAGGTCTGGCTTTGCGCCATGATGCGCTGGTGGTCCTCCTGGCTTATCGGTGAGAGAGCACCTTGGTGACGTATTTGATTGCAGAGGGGCACGAGCGATTCCGGCGCTCCCTTTACGAAGGCCACAAGCCGGCCCTCACGCCAATGGAGGGTGGACATGCGCTTCCGGTCCGCGTCGAACGGAAGCTCGCCCATCCGTGGCATCGGTTCATGATGAAGGAGTCCGTGATCCTGCGCGAACTCGACCAGCGCCACTTCGGTGGGATCGCCTGTGACGGCGGGTTGGCCACCGGTCTGCCGCACGAGCTTGGCATTATGGCAATGGATGATCGCATCGAAGAGCGGCGCATACTCCTCGGCTTCGATTGCGCTGGTCACACGTCCGGCGATGACCAGACAGCTTTCCTGTACCTCGATTTCGAGATGGTCCATATAGAAACGAGCCACGTGCATCCGGTTCTCGGTCAGCGTCCCCGTCTTATCCGTGCAGATGACGGTGGTACAACCCAAGGTTTCAACGGATGTCAGCTGCTTGATGAGCGCATGGCGTTTAGCCATGCGCTGGCTGCCCAACGCCAAGGCCAGCGTCACAGTGGGAAGCAGTCCTTCCGGCACGTTCGCCACGATGATGCCGATCCCAAAGATCGCGCTGATCCAGAAGCCCAAGCCCATGGAGACGCCGATGACGAAAAAGACCCCGCCCATGGCGACCGACAGCATGGCGACCACATGGGTGACCTTCGCAATCTCTTTCTGCAGCGGGCTGA
>JBDTSF010000011.1:0-3546 GCA_039931295.1 Nitrospirota bacterium
ACCAGGTCCACTCGACCCTGACGCCCTCGAGCAATCACTTCTTCGCCGCTGGCGAAGGCTTCAACGGCATAGCCTTCTTTCTTTAAGGCTTCGGCCAAGAGATCGCGCGCGACGGCATCGTCGTCAGCCACGAGAATACTCGCTGGTTGCATCAGGTTTTCTCCGTCATGTCCGTGGACTCGGTCTTCAATCCAGGTAAGGTGATGGTTACGGTTGTGCCTCGCCCAGTTTCGCTTTCGAGCACAAGACTCCCTCCATGGGCCAAGACTGTCTCGCGGCTCAAGAATAGTCCTAACCCGGTGCCTTTGCCAACCGCCTTGGTCGTAAAAAACGGTTCAAACGCTTTCTGCACGTCGGACTCCGGCATGCCGGATCCTGTATCCCGTACCTCAATGGTAAGTACCAGAGGTGACAGTGAGTCGGTAACTAGTCGGCCGCGGTCAAGCTCCTCGGACGTGGCGGTACGGGCTCTCACCAATACATTCACCGCTCCGTGCGCTGGGGTGGCGGATAAGGCATTGGCGAACACGTTCACCATTACTTGATGTATTTTCTCCGCATCGGCCCACACAAGCGGGAGGTCTCCGGGAATTTCGACCGTCGTGGTGATTTCTTTCGCATGGAAGGCGGGCTCCATGAGCACAACTGCCGGGCTGATGACCTTGTCCACGGGCAACCATGTCGGCTCAGGTTGGCGCTGTCTGGTCGAGGACAGCAAGTCCTGAATGATCCTCACCACCCGTGTCAGCTGCTCATCGATGACGGTGACCCGCTTCTTCATTTCAGGCGTGACGCCTGGTTCTTCCGCCAGCGCTTGCACGTGCCAGGCAATCGAGTGCAGTGGCGTTCCAACCTCATGCGCCACGGACGCCACCAGTTGCCCCACTGCCGCTAAGCGTTCCGAGCGATTCAGCTGGTCTTTTGCATCGACCAGCTGCGTATTAGCCTTCAGGAGATTTTCGGTCTCCCGGGCCAGCGCAGCACGCGCCGCCGCTTCTCGGGTTTTGCGTTCTTCCCAAGTCATACCGATATAGGCCACGACGAGGAGTACTCCGGCGACCACGCTGCGATTAATCACTGCCGATTGCAACCGCCCCGGCTTGGTCGGTTGCATTAACCCCATGTAGGTCGCCACGATACAGGCGACCACCGTGACGAACATCAGGCTGCGACTGCGCACGGTTGCAACCAATAGAATCGGTAATACAAAACCGTATGCGCCGACCACGTTGGCTGGGGCAATCATTTCAAGCACGACGATCGCCAGAAATACCGCCCCTGCGATCGCCAGGACAACGCGGTTTTGTTTTAACATGAGAATGGGCGGTCGGTTGATTGCCGATGAACCATGGTCCGATCTCTCGCAGGCTGTGAAAAACTATTTTGCCATAGCAGGAGTTTAATGAGCTGCATGTCTTGGAGAAGAAATACATTTTACCGGATGCTCAAAAAGCCGTCCGCAAGGCTGCAGGCGAGTCGAAACCGGAGGCGTAGCCTTCTCACCCTCCCCCCCCGAGCTGTCAGAACAGCTTTTCCCCCGTGTGGGGTACGTTGAGGATTTCGGTGAGCTGAGAACGACGCTGGCGCATTTTTTCAGCATTCGGGTAGAGGGTCTTACGTTAGCGGGCGGGCCGAACGCAAGACAGCCCCAAGCTGCCGTAGACGTGCATCGTGCAGCATGTGATCGACTGGAATTGAATACTTACGGGTCCAGTTTGGATGACTGTCGATCGTTCCTGGAAGGTTGGTCTGCGACAGTTCGCCAAGGCCGTCTTCGAGATTGGCCAACACCAAATAGGACGGCGTACGAGCCAGGTAGAGATGAATCGCGTGGCAGAGGTCAGTTGTCATGGCAGGTGCAGTGGCCAGGTCCTCAGTCACACCGGTTGGCAAGAGGCGTTCGTGCTGGAGCGCGTTGAGGATGCGTGCCTTGTCGCGCTGGCGCTCTTCCCAGGCCTGACGGTGCTCCGTGTCATCGTGAAAGGCCCCCAATCTTGACCGTACCTGTAAATCCTCGCCGGACCAAAACCCAGCAAGGGTTGGCAAGTCATGCGTCGTCGTGACAGCCAACGATTGCGCGGGGTAGTGGCCAGGCGGCTTCATGGCGCCGTCTGCGTAGCGCTCGAAGTAGAACACACGGTACGAGAGCACTCGTGCCTTCGCCAATTGCTCTCTCACCCAATCGGGGACCGTGCCGAGGTCTTCTCCGATGACGAGGGTGTGTGACCGTACGCTCTCCAATGCTACGATTGCCAACAAGTCTTCAAACGGGTAGTGCACATACGTACCTTCGGACGCGGGCCGCCCACGGGGAATCCAGAAGAGACGAAAGAATGCCATTACATGGTCCAGACGAATCGCCCCTCCGGATCGGAAGTTGTTTCGCAACAGCTGGATCAAAAGCTCGTAGCCAGTGGAGCGGAGTGCATGAGGGTTGATCGGAGGGAGGCCCCAATTCTGCCCCTCGGGCGCAAACGAATCCGGCGGGGCGCCACAGTCGGCTCCAAGCGCCAGCACAGATTGATAGATCCAGGCTTCGGCCCCATTCCGATCGGCGCCCAGTGCCATATCATGATACAGGCCAATTGGCATCGCCAGCTGCTCAGCCGTCCGCTGGATGTCGTTTAGCTGTTCACTTGCCACCCACTGAATGTATTGAAAGAAGCGAATGCGCTTCCGGTGCCGTTTGGCATATTCATGGACCGGTTGGCCGGGCATCAGAAACTGTTTGGGCCAATCGTGCCATGTGGTTGACGTAGATTGAATCAGCCGGCGTTCTTCTTCCAAGGTCTGGAAGGTGGCATATAGCTCGAGCGGTGTGCCCTCGGACTGGATAAACCGTTCCAAGCGCCTCGCGCGTTCTGTGTTTGGCTGGAGCTGCGGCTCCTCTCCGCTGTAGGCTTCTGTCATGAATGTGCTGTAGGCCAAATCGAGCATGGTGCGTTTGGCCGTAGCCACGGCGTCGTAGTCTACATGGCGAGTTTGTCGTAGCGCCAGGAGCGTAGTCTGAAATTCTGGATCCAGGAACTGTTGCTGCGCCTCCTCCGACTCATGCCATTCGGGAAGTCGATCGAGATCGATATAGAGTTCATTGAGATATAGCCGACTGTAAGGCGCATAGGGGCTAATGTGATAGGGTGTGGTATTCCGCAGTGCGTGTAATGGATTGAGCCCGATCACTCCGGCGCCCAGCTCTTTCCCGGCCCACTCGACAATCCGCCCGAGATCGGTGAAGTCGCCGCACCCCCAATTGCGATCGGAGGGCAATGAATAGAGCTGTAAGGCCAATCCCCATAGCCGTTGGTTTTCTTTGAGTGGAGGCGGGATGTAGCATTGGCGGGGTGCGACGATGAGCCGCATCGATCCTTCGACGCCACCAACCAGACTCTCGGCCCGTATCATCACAGTATAGTACCCAAGTGAAAGTCCTTGCGGGGCCGGGATTTCCACACGGACATGTCGTCGTTCTTTGATAAAATGAACCTCGGCAGCGGGGAGTCCAGGTCCTGCTCGGCCTTCTTGCACCACAGCGTTTGCTTCGTCACG
>JBDTSF010000012.1:0-33672 GCA_039931295.1 Nitrospirota bacterium
TGCCGGAAGATCCCACCGCGTTCAAGAACATCGCGAAGATGCATAAGTTGAAAGTGCAGGGACCGAAAATGTGCCTGCTGGTGGATGGCGATGATCGCCCGGGAGCGTTGGCCGATCTGGCCGATCGACTCCGCTTAGCCAAGATCAACATGACCGCGATGACCGGCCTCTGTGCCGGCGAGGGACGCTTCGGCGCTATACTGTGGGTGAAGCCCGGGGATGTGAAAAAAGCAGCCAAAGTCTTCGGCATTGGACGGCGTTAGCGACGCACGTCGGAAGAAATATAAAGCTGTCAGGGGTCATTTCGGTCTGTCTCGCCGCTGATTTGGTGTCCTGTTCTGAGCTAGTCGAGGAATTGCCCTCAGTTTCTATGAATGCCTGATCACAAATCAAAGGGGTGGGGAGTCATTGTTGACCGCCACGCTCGCGCGCACCTTCTCTTCTTTGCTCGGTCTTCTCTCCTGGTCTGTTGAGCTTCGTTTTCGAAGAGGTATCGTTTCGATGAGGATTTGCTGATCGCCCATGCCTGAGAAATTGGATACAGCTATTCGAGACCGGCTGGCTCGGCAACGGACTGAGTTGGCGAATGAGCGTACGCTGCTGTCATACATCAGGACCGCGATGGGATTTTTTATTGTTGGTGTTCCGGCTGTGTGGTGGCTGGAGCTGCCCGGCGTTCAAGCACTGGGTGTGGTGTCGTTGGTGGTGGGTGTCGCGTTCCTGGGGGTTGGGGTTTGGCGATTCTTCACCATCAAAGCGTGGATCGATCAACAACCGGACTAGATGTGCGAAAGAAAGTAGGAAAGTAGGGTCGGGTCTTGTAATATAACATTGCACAGCCTTGTCCGTGCGCGGAGGGGTTTCTTGCCCAGTTAGTTTAGGGAGTCTTTAAAACCATGGGAGGTGCGACATGTGCCTAGCGTGGCATGAGTACCTGCCGTGCTCCCGTCTGCCATCGGTTAGAATCGAACGCCCAGCGAGGCGAGAGCGAAGTTGTACCAGCCAAACGCGTACCGGTCGTTATCTACTCCACCTTCGAATACGCGATATCCGGCAGTCAGGTACCAGGTGTCGGAGAGATCGTAACGAATCTTCGCCGCAGCATCGATGGCTCGCCCCTGTGTGCTGACGAGCCCATCGAAATCGAGCAGAGCCGTCCAGTGCGGGGCAACGTCATATTCCAGACTGGTGCTGAGCAACGGCACGAAACCGACGTTACTGTCGGATGCCACGACCCCTTGTTGATGTAGTTCCACCCGAGCGTCTCGAATGAACGCTGTGGCGCCGATGCGCCATCGCCAGCGATCCGATTCATGGAGGAGATATCGATAGCTCAGTCGGTAGGAATCAAACTTGTACTCGGAATCCACTGCGGTGCCTGGCGTGAAGGACCCGCCGGCAAAACGTACGGGCATGTCAAACGCACCCGTGCCGGAAAAGGCGAGTGGAGCGTAGACAAATCTGACCGAATGTCGGTGGGCCATATTCCATGTGAGTTCGACGCGTCGCTGCGCATCTGGGCCGTTTCCTTGGATATCGGTCAGAGCAAAGCGGGTTCCTGCGCTGCTGTCTGGAATATGGATCTGATTTCGTGATTGCCAGACGGCTCCCGTTTCAAACTCCAGCGAGAATCGATGATCAGGGAGAGAGGCTCCCACGGCAGGCGAAATTGTGATCATGAGTACGGACACGATGGCACCTATGACGACGCGAATGTCCCGAAGGCGCCCAGTCAGTTGATGTTTAAGTGAGGGAACAGGACCCATCATGCATGATATCCTGCGAATCGCTCGCCGTCAAAGGCGCCCCATCCGAAACTAAGGGGTCGGATCTTGCTTTATAATACTGCGCAATTTCTCCCATTCAATCTGTGTGGCTCGACTCCACGCTCACCTCGTTGACACACCCTGCTTCGGACAGTAACCTCTTTTGACATGATGATGGGATTGATGATTGAAGGGCGGCCTCGACTGCTTGCCCTGTTTGAACGTCCACTGTTGCCTGTGCGAGCAGGAATGGTCTGCCTCAGCATGGTCATGATGCTGTGGTCCAGCGGTACGCCGGCGTTTGCCCAAGGCCGCTTCACGGATGTGTTGGTGTCGGTCGTCAAAAACAAAGTGGTTGCGGTGAATGGAGTGGGGCCGTCGGAGATTGACCTCGGAGTGGGCGAAACCGTTGTGAGCACCAAGGCATTCGGTTTGACGGGGCTGGCGATTACCTCCACGAGACTATTGGGATTCTCCTCGCAACTTCGCCACTGGGGCGAACAGTCGTTGGGCGTAAACGAGCATGTCAATCAGTCACAGGTCCTTCGAGGACTATGTGTGGTGGCTACGGAGCGGAGCCTCTATGGGTTTCAGGAAACCCTCGCGCATTGGACGACCGAGGGCTTAGGTATGTCTGAACGAGTTCAGGAACTGCGTGCCCATGGCCACGTGGCGTTGGTTGTGACGACGGAGCGGTTAATGGCGTTCTCGGCATTCATGAGCCGGTTTCAGGTGGTGCCACTTCAAGGAGACGAACTGCTGCAGGGCATTGAGAACACGGGCGATGCTGTTCTTGTTAAGACAAGCCGCCGGACGTTAATGTTTCGTAGTCGTATGTCCGGCTGGACCGAAATGCGTTGAGGGGGTGGTGTGCGCGACGAAAACGTGCTGCCGGTTCGCATGATTCATAACGGTTCGTCGCGAAATCACTGGCCGCAGGTTCGCCGTAGCAGTGGATCGGCAATTGCAACAGAAGTGCTCATGAATAATGTGGGTTGGAAGGGAGAGGGTAGCAACTCAGACTTGATGTTGGATTACAAGACTTGACTCCTTTATCCCATATCCTCTCTTCAAAGTGGTGAGCCGATCAATCTATTTCCTACTTTCCATCAAAAACGGACGGAAGTGTCAAACAACATTCTCCACATCGCAACATGGTGTCTTATGACAACCCTTTCATATATGGAGGGCCTCATGCCGGAATGTGGAAGTGATCTTGATCTGCGATACCAGAAGGTTCTCCTCAGTTTCGAAGAGCTAAACAAGGTGCCTCCAAATGCTCTGTTGCTCGGAATTGGGGAACTTCCCAATAAAGTGTTTTAGGCATTTCCGGCTCGACAAGTGGATCTCCAGATCCATCAACGAGATCTATGCGACCAAGAACTGGCTGAAGAGATTTCCAACTCCCTTATCCAATAACAGCTACCTGATTCAAACTAGCAGACAAATGCTCCCTCCAGGCTTGTTCGTTGTCCCTTTAGGAAGGGCACCCCTTGTCGGTTCGACTGCGGCCGTCGAGCAAGGTTACAGATGAACCCTCCAAGCTAGCTCGTTCTCTCTTCAGGGATGGGGGCTGATGGTTCTTCCACTGCGCGCGTCCAACGAGGGCCTTCCGAGGCCGCGCGTTGCGCGAGCACAGCAGATCTCTCAGCCTCCATCCGCTCCTCTGCTCCGGGAGCAACGAACGACAGGGGTGTCCTTCCGTCCGTTTATGTTAGGATGCCGCGCATGTCGGCGTTAAAGCTAGTGCTTTGGGGATTTCTCGCCGTTCTTGGCTCGGTTGCGCTCGCCTTTGTTGTCGGTCTCGTTAATCCACAGGAAAAAGTAAATGGACTGTGGCTGGTCGTGGCGGCGGCTTGCATCTATGTGCTCGCCTTTCGTTTCTATGGCCGCTGGATTTCTCGGCGTGTAGTGGAGCTGAACGATCAGCGGGTCACGCCGGCGATGCGGTTGAATGACGGCGTCAATTTTCATCCCACCAACAAGTACGTGCTGTTCGGTCATCACTTCGCGGCGATTGCCGGAGCAGGCCCGTTGCTTGGACCAGTGCTGGCGGCGCAATTCGGTTTTCTTCCCGGCTTTCTCTGGCTGGTGATCGGTGCGGTGTTGGCTGGAGCGGTACAGGATTTCATCATCCTGGTTGCGTCGATGCGGCGCAATGGCCGCTCGCTTCCTGAAATTGCGCGCGATGAACTGGGCCTTGTCACCGGTACGGCCACGGCGGTGGCGGTGCTGTTCATCGTGATTGTGGCGCTGGCCGGGTTGGGTTTTGCCGTTGTGAACGCGCTCTATCTCAATGCTTGGGGCACATTCACAATTGCGATGACGATTCCCATCGGCCTCATCATGGGATTTTATTTACAGAAGTTTCGACCAGGTCAGGTGGCGGAAGTCTCCCTGCTTGGTGTGGTGCTGTTGGTCGCGGCTGTGATCTTCGGGCGGGTAGTGGCGCAGTCTTCGATTGCCGGGTGGTTCGAGTTGGAGCGCACGACGTTGGTGTGGGGGTTGGCCGGCTATGGGTTTCTGGCTTCTGTCTTGCCTGGTTGGATGCTGCTCGTGCCGCGGGGGTATCTTTCTACCTTTATGAAGCTTGGGGTGGTGGCGTTGCTGGGGGTGGGCGTGATTCTCATGGCACCGACGATTGAAATGCCGCGCGTCACGATCTTCGCAAGCGGAGGGGGACCGATTATTCCCGGCACGCTGTTCCCTTTTCTTTTTATCACCATTGCCTGCGGAGCCGTGTCGGGCTTTCACTCGCTGGTCTCTTCAGGGACTACGCCGAAGATGATCGAGCAGGAATCCCAGGCCACGGTTGGCTATGGGGCGATGTTGCTGGAAAGTTTTGTCGGGGTGATGGCGTTGATTGCCGCCTCGGTGTTGATCCCCGGTGACTATCTGGCGATCAACACCATGCTCTCCCCTGATGCGCTGGCTGCGATGGGCTTTCCTGTCTCGCGGATTCAGGAGCTCTCGCAACTCGTCGAGGTGAATGTCGCGGGCCGACCTGGCGGGGCCGTGTCGCTCGCGGTCGGCATGGCGTCTATTTTTTCTGCGCTCCCAGGAATGACCGGCTTGATGGCCTATTGGTATCAGTTTGCCCTGGTGTTCGAAGCGTTATTTATTTTGACGACGATCGATACCGGCACACGCGTGGGGCGCTATCTCATCCAGGAGATGGGTGGACGCGTCTACCCTCCGTTGCGGCGGATGAATTGGTGGCCTGGTGTGGCGGTGAGCAGCGGGCTGATCGTGGGGGCCTGGGGCTATCTTATCGGCACCGGCAGCATCTCGACCCTCTGGCCGATGTTCGGCGCAGCGAACCAGTTGCTTGGCACCTTGGCGCTCTGTATTGGCACGACGGTGCTCATTAAGATGCGGAAGGCGCAATATTTGTGGATCACCGCGCTGCCGATGTTGTTTGTAGGGACCGTTACCTTGATGGGGTCCTACGAGATGTTCGGCATGTTTGTGAGTAAAGCGTCATCCCTCGCCGATAGCGGGCAGGCCTTTGCGTTGTATCTGGATGCGGGGTTGGTGGCATTGGTGGCCTTGCTCGCGGTGATCGTCTTGGGCGATAGTATCAGGCAGTGGTATGGCTATGTGATCTTGAAGCGTCCATTTACCAGCAGTGAAGTGGTGGTGATGGCTGGAGGAAGTTCGCCGGGAAGAATGCAGACGACCATTCATCATGATGATGAGGAGAAGCGATTGCAGCTGCCCGGCGGAGGGTGTTGCTGACCTGGAATGGAGAGGAGGGGATCGTGTCTGAACAGTTTTCATTCGATGTAGTGTCGGAAGTGGATATGCAGGAGATGAAGAATGTCGTCGATCAGGCGACGAAAGAGGTCAAGCAGCGCTTCGACTTCAAGGACTCGAAGACGGAGATTACGTTGAAGGAGAAGGAAAAGGAGTTGGTTGTGGTCTCAGACGATGAGTATAAGCTCAATGCGGTGAACGATATTATCAAGACCAAGTGCGTGAAGCGCGGGGTCTCGTTGAAAGCGTTCGATTATGGGACTGTGGAGCCGGCTCTGAGTGGGACAGTGCGCCAGATGGCGAAGATCCAAAGCGGTATCGCGACGGACAAGGCGAAAGAGGTGACGAAGGCCATCAAGGAATCCAAATTGAAAGTGCAGGCTCAGATTCAAGGTGAGCAGGTGCGCGTACTGAGCAAGAGCAAGGATGACCTTCAAGCGGCCATGGCGTTTCTTAGGGGCAAAGATTTTGGGATTGATCTGCAATTCACCAACTACCGCTAACCGGTAAGGGATGGTGAAAATGCCGCCAGCTTTGTTCTCGCATCGTTCAGACCCTCAACGTACCGCAAGGGTACGCCTCGGCTCTTCACTCGCTGCGACCTCGCTGGACGACATTTTTGACCATCCCGCAAAACCTTGTCTTGTGCATGGCTAGAATTCTTATTCTCGCTCTTCTTCTGGCGCTCTCCCTCTCGGGCTGCGATCGTGGTGATCCCATCGTCGTCATTCAGCTCAATCCGAAGAATCCTGACATCATCTACGTTGCGACGAACGACTATATCTATAAGACGCGCGATAGCGGGCAGACCTGGACGAATCTGTCGAAAGGGATGAGCCATTCGCGTGTGATTTCAATGGCAGTGGACCCGGCCTATCCTGCGACGGTGTATGCGGGGACGAAGGGCGACGCGGTCTTCAAGAGTTATGATGGCGGGCAACGTTGGGCTTCCATGCGTTCGGGGTTGGACGATGCCACGATTTCCTCGGTGGTCAATCAATTCGTCTTCGATCCGACGGACAGCAATCATATCTATCTCGCCACGACGATGGGTGTATCCGAGACAAAAGACGGCGGGGAACATTGGGTGAAGAAAATGGAAGGGATGAAGGAAGTGCTGATGGTGGTGACGCTGGGGATGGATCCGACGAGACCGTCGATCTTATACGCAGGCACGAGTGGCGGAGTGTATAAGACGATCGACGAAGCGGGCCATTGGGAGAAGGTGAACAACGGCCTTGTGTCGCCGGACATCATTAAGTCGTCGAGGGCGCTCAGCGTGACGTCGGTGCTGGTCGATCCGTTTGAGCCGGAGACGGTGTACGCCTCCACGTTGACAGGACTCTATAAGACCATGGATGGCGGGAAGGCCTGGGTGAGGATTGGGCAGTCGCTTCAAGATCAGATGTTATTTTCGATGATTCTGGACCGTACGAAGAAGGGCGTTATTTATCTGGGTGGCCGGGAAGGCATCCATCGGAGCGAAGATGGTGGGGCGACGTGGGCCACGCTGAATACGGGTCTTGCGACACTGAATATTCGATCGCTCGTGCAGAGTCTAACCGATCCGGACGTGTTTTACGCAGGTACAAATGGGAGTGGCTTGTATCGAAGTCACAATCGGGGAGAGAAATGGGAATCGATGCCGACTGCGTTGTCAAGCCAGTAAAGGAGATTATTGCTGAGGGGTGATGCTGCGTTCTTGAATGGTTGAACCGACGGAAGATGATCCGAACGAAGAGCCAACACCTGACTCTCCGAGGCTTGAGCCCACGCTCGAGCCGCCAAAACTTGAGCCAACTGTCGAATCGGACAGGCTAGATTCTACGGTGGAACGCTGCAGCGATGAGTCGACCGACGAGGACTCCTCGCTGTTGAGTCTGGATTCTCCAATCGAAGGTCCGGCGCGACCGGTTCCTCCGATAGCAAAGCCGGTTGGACCAGATGAGCCAATGTCGTGGCTGTTCCGTGAAGAGGCTCCGACATCTTGGCCAGTCACGCCTCGGCCGCCGATCGCATCGCCGGTCTTCGGTGTCTTGCCGATGCTGGGACCTGCGGCAGGTGCGGTACCGATGCTGGCGCCTGTTTTTGGCCCTGTCGACAGCTTCGGCGCACGGATGTCTCTCTCGATCGATTCTTCCATTTCACGAATCGCGTGGGCTTCCCGACCGGAGGATTCGAAGTCTCCTGCATCACGGGTATTGGTTGAGGTGTTGATGCGTAGGAGTGTGGCGCGCAGTTTTTTCAGATCAGCGCGGGCCTTTGCGACTGCCGGGATCATTTCGCGGAGCATGATGCCGCGCGAGGCCATTGAATGATTCGAGAGATTAGCCTGAGTGGACGTGAGCAAATCCCCGACCTCGTCTCCCATCTCTTCGACCTGCTGAAGCTCTGAAAGGTCGGTCTTGCAGCAATCGAGAAATTGGCGATACTTGTTCAGGAATGTCGAGACGTCACCTTGTAGATTCTCGATCTTGAAATCCCGTGGCGATTTGTCGCTAAGAGATAGTTCCCCTTCTTGTTCTGCTGTCTGAGGCGATTTCTTCTCAGCAAGCGACACACATCCCGGCCCTGTGGTGGAAGAGTATTGTTGATCGGCTTTTCGATCCGGGCACCAATAGAGTGGCGATGCCGCTGTCGCCGTGGTGTCGGTGATCCCGCCGAACGTGAAGACGGTTCCCCCCATGAAGGAGATTATGCAGAGAGCTTTGGTTGTTGTGAGCGAGCGCATAAAACCATTTTCATCCCGACTTGAATTCTTGTCAATGAAACTCGCCAACTTCGTGTGTCTGACACATCGACTGATCGATCCAGGAGTTAAGCCAAGGGCTTGTCTCATTCCATCTAAAATTAAAGATATCCAGGTGGCGATTATTCTTGATGTGACGGCTCGATGATGTTGGTCGAGAAGGGGTGTCGTGTTGCTCTCCATGTCTCAGGAGAGTGAACCGTGAGTGTTGGGTGGTCGCTCGGTCTGCTTTTTGACCATCGTGGGGGCGATTACCCCCAGTCAATGCTGAACCTGGTCTCTCCGTATGAATTGAAAGAGAGTAAAGTCGAGATATCCTCATCCCCATGTGTCCACTTATCCCCGCATCGCCCTCTCTTTCTTTTACTTAAGTTTTAGGTAAAAACGAGAGCCTCCACGCTTCATAAGTACATGAATTTTCTATTGACAAGTCTTTGAGTGGGTGTATACTCCTATTTTAGTGGGAAAAAGTGGGGAGGTCTGGTAAAGAATAATTAATGGAGGTATCGCGACATATTCCAGTCATGTCAGAAGAGGTCCTCTTATTGCTCATTCGAGGGACTAATCAAACCTATCTTGATTGTACGGTGGGATACAGTGGGCATGCTGAGAAAATCCTTGAGGCAAGTGGTTCCAATAGCCGGCTTATAGGATTTGACCGTGATGAGGTGGCAATTGCAGCCAGTCGAGAAAAGCTTGCACGGTTTGGTGGTCGCGTTCTTCTTTTTCATGGTCATTTCGTGGATCTGAAACAGCACCTAACTTTAAGTGGTATTAGCCAGGTTGATGGAGTTCTGTTTGATCTTGGGGTCTCGTCCCCCCAGTTAGAGGAGCCTGCTCGAGGTTTTAGCTTTCAAGAGGACGGTCCGTTGGACATGCGTATGGATCAGTCAATGAGTGGGACCGCCGCTGAACTGGTCAATCGTTGGCCGGAAGCGCAATTGGCCGACACAATTTTTCAGTTCGGGGAAGAACGGTTTTCTCGACGCATTGCGCGTGCCATTGTCTGCGCGCGCCAACGTCATCCGTTAGCGACGACGAAAGAGCTCGTCTCAGTGATTGAAGGGGCTGTTCCAGCGAATTATCGACATGGTCGCCTCCACTGTGCCACCCGCACGTTTCAAGCCCTTCGCATTGCCGTGAATCAAGAACTCGACTGTCTCGAACCAGCGTTGCGTGACGCCGTGGATGTACTGTCTCCCGGCGGCCGCCTCTGCGTCATTTCTTTCCATTCGCTCGAAGATCGAATTGTGAAGCACACGTTACGGACGCTTTCCAGTACGGACGATCCTGCGCTGGTGGTTCTCACCAAGAAGCCGCAGGTTCCCAGCAGGGAGGAATCGGGTCGGAATCCTCGATCCCGCAGTGCCAAGTTGCGAGCTGCCCAACGGGTATCCAAGGAGGACTGTTTATGAAGGCGTTAACGATAGTGGCCGGGGTGCTGTTGGTCTTCGTATTTGTATGGGAACGTGTGGATGTCGTTCGATTGGGTTATCAGATAGAACGATTGAAGACGCAGAAAATTTTGCTGGAGCGAGAGCGGGGCCAATTGCAAGTGAAGGTTTCTGCGTTGGCGGCCCCGGAGCGGATTGCGAAGGTGGCGACTGAAAAACTTGGGCTTGTTCCACCCCAGCAAGGGCAAGTGCTGATGGTGCATCTGCCGGGAGAGATTCCGAGCCTGACGCCCCCACCCGTGGAGCTCATCCGTGTGGCGAGACATGATTCGATTGGGAGGATTCGCCAGTGACTGCCGGACCTTCGCGCGGTCGTCGGTATGTGATGCTGCTCCTGCTCCTGTGCGGGTTCTGTATTGTTCTCTTTCGGCTGGTTACGCTCCAAGTGCTCCAAGCCGCAGAACTGACAGCCAAGGCTGATCGTCAACATCAAAAGACCGTGTCGTTCGAAGGGGCCAGAGGCATGGTGTCGGATCGTCATGGCAAAGTACTGGCGATGAATGTCGAGGTTCCATCGGTGTTCGGCGTGCCGACATCGCTGGAGAGCCCTTCAACCGTCGCTCGTCATCTTTCTCCAGTGCTCCATATTCGAAGAGAAGAGCTTGAGAAAAAGCTTCGGCAAAACAAAAGTTTTGTGTGGTTGGCGCGAAAGGTTGAGCCCGAGCAAGGCCGCAGGTTGCAACAGTTGTCGTTGAACGGCATCGGCGTGGTGATGGAGGGAAGGCGGTTTTATCCTAAGGGCCCATTGTTAGCTCATGTCCTAGGGTTTTCCGGAATGGATGGGCAAGGGCTTGAGGGTCTTGAACGCCTCTACGATTTGCATCTGCAGGGAGAAAAGCGTGTCACCGTGCTGCAGCGAGATGCGTTAGGCCGTACGGTGTTTCCTAGGGATGTAGCGGAGCAAACACCGACGCCGGGACATGCCCTCACGCTGACCGTCGACGAGGTGATTCAATACATTGCAGAAAAAGAACTCGACGAGGCCGTCACCCATTCTCGTGCTAAGTCCGGGACAATCATCGTCATGGATCCTCAAACCGGTGCAATCCTCGCGATGGCGGTCAGCCCACGATTTGACCCAAACGTTGTGACTGCGTTGACACCTGATCGGTGGCGAAATCGTGCTCTGACGGATACGTATGAGCCTGGGTCGACTATGAAAGCGATGGTCGCGGCCGCGGCGCTTGAAGAAAACGTGATGACGCCCGGTTCTATGGTCTTCGGTGAAAACGGCCAGATGGTGGTTGCGAATACGACGATCCATGACCATGACAAGCTGGGCTGGATGACATTCTCCGAGGTGATTCAAAAATCCAGCAACATCGGTGCCGCCAAAACCGGAATGGCCCTCGGAGACCAGCGACTCTATCGGTATCTCCAAGCGTTCGGATTCGGTCAACGTACTGAAATTGATCTGCCGGGAGAAGTGCGCGGACTTTTGAAGGCGCCAAAAGAATGGGGCCGTCGATCGCTCGCGTCGATTTCGATGGGTCAGGAAGTCGGGGTGACGCCACTCCAGATGGTGTCGGCGGTTGCGGCTCTCGCCAATGGAGGCGTGATGATGAAGCCGTATGTGGTATCCGAAGTACATGATCAGAAAGGTCACGTTCTCAAAGAAGTGCTCCCACAAGTAAGGCGGCGAGTCGTGTCGCCGGAGACAGCTCGGGCGGTGACGACGATGCTGGAAGGTGTCGTGACGAATGGGACTGGGACGAAAGCGGCCATTCCTGGATTTCGTGTGGCGGGTAAAACCGGGACCGCTCAAAAAGTCGATTCACGAACCGGCGCCTATTCCTCGACGCAGTTTGTCGGGTCGTTTGTTGGATATGTTCCAGCAGAATCTCCACGGCTGGCGATGATTGTCGTCCTCGATGAACCTCAAGGTGAGTCATGGGGTGGGGTCGTGGCGGCGCCCGTATTTCGGCGAGTCGGGGAGCAGGTGCTTACCTATCTTGGCGTGTCCAGGGAAGATACCGTGAAAATCGCATTGGCGATGAAGGATCACTAAAAGGCTATGACGAGTGACTCCGTTCCCTTTTCACAGTTGCTTGCAGCGCTCTGGGGGAAAGTCGATATCTTGGAGCAGCGTGGCGATATGAGTCGTCCGATCACCGGGATCACGGATGATTCTCGGGCTGTGACGGGTGGGAGTCTTTTTGTTGCTGTGAAGGGTGAGCGCGTTGACGGGCACGAATTTGCCGAGCGGGCCATTAAGGCCGGAGCAGTTGCGGTAGTTGCTCAGGCGCCACTGTCGTCAGGGTCATCACCATTTGTGCGGGTGAACGATTCGCGCAAGGCGCTCGGTTTTCTCGGTAGCCGGTTTTATCGTGACCCGTCCGTCCGTCTCAAAATGATAGGCGTGACGGGAACAAATGGGAAGACGACGACGACGTATCTCTGCAAGGCCTTACTTGAAGGGATCGGTCGACGGGTAGGGTTGATTGGTACGGTGGGGTATCAGATCGGACAAGAAACACTTCCTGCGTCTCACACAACGCCCGGCGCACTTGATCTCCAGGCACTGTTAGCGAAGATGCTCGAGAGGAAACTCACCGCCGCAGTGATGGAAGTATCGTCTCATGCCCTTGCGTTAGACCGGACAGTGGGCTGCGAGTATGACGTGGCCGTCTTCACAAACCTGACGCAGGATCACTTGGATTTTCATCGCACCATGGACGAGTATTTTGAGGCAAAGCTGCGACTCTTTACCGGATTGGCAGGAGGGCAAAAGGTCGGGAAGCGCGCGATGGTTAATTTGGACGACCCCCGAGGGAACTCGATTCGGACCGCCTGTCCTGTGCCGGTCTGGGGGTATGCCATTCAGAACCAGGCAGACCTCAAAGCAGAGCGTGTGCATCTTTCGCTTACCGGAACCACGTTCACGGCGGCCACTCCATCGGGATCGTTTCCCGTCGAGAGCCGGTTAGTCGGAGAGCACAACGTCTATAATTTGCTGGGAGCAATCGGAGTGGCGCTTCACGACGGGGCGACAGCCGACCAGATTCGTGAAGCGACTGCCCATATCGACAATGTTCCCGGCCGTTTCGAGCGGATCTCGTCCGGACAAGACTTTACTGTTGTTGTCGATTATGCCCATACGGAAGACGCGCTTCTCAGGTTACTCACGGCAGCCCACGTGTTAAAGACCGATCGGATTATTACCGTGTTTGGCTGTGGCGGTGACCGGGACCGAGGAAAGCGGCCCAAGATGGGCCGCGCTGCTGTTGAATATAGCGACGTGGTGATCTTGACCTCCGATAATCCTCGAACTGAGGACCCGCTGGCGATCCTTCATGAAGTTGAGATCGGCGTGCGCGATGCGCTCATGCGGCGGCAACACGTGCAATATCACTTGATGCCGGATCGCCGAGAGGCGATCGGCGCCGCCATCCGGGAGGCGCACCACGGCGATATGGTGCTTATCGCCGGGAAGGGGCATGAAAATTATCAAATCATCGGCACTCAAAAGTTTCATTTTGACGACCGAGAAGTGGCACGCGAGGCGATTCAGCAATTGCGAGACTGCGCGTGAGTATCCAGGCGATGGCCGGGGCCGTGGAAGGTGAAAAATCAATGGGGTTGTTTACGGTCGATGAGTTACGAGAAGTGATCAGCGTGAAAGTTCTTGCGGGGCAGGCCTCGCTATCGGGGAAGCGCCGGATCAGGCAGATCAGCACGGACTCGCGATCGATTCGCCGGGGCGATCTCTTTGTCGCGCTCAGAGGCGATCGATTTGATGGTCATGAGTTTGTACCGGCTGTGCTCGCACAGGGCGCGGCGGGAGCCATCGTCCATGACGGATACCACCTTCCTTCAAGTCTCCCGGCGGTACGCCGGATCGCGAGGCAATCTGTGCCGTTTCTCTTTGGCGTGCGCGATCCGCTCTTTGCCTACCAGCAGCTCGCGACGCACTATCGCAGTCGATTCACTATTCCGATGGTGGCAGTGACTGGGAGCAACGGCAAGACAACGACGAAGGAGATGGTGGCGGCGGTACTGGCTCAACGGTGGCCGATACTGAAGACCGAAGGAAATTTCAACAATCGCATCGGTGTGCCCGCTACCCTGTTTCGGCTCACGGCTCGGCATCAGGCAGCCGTGATTGAGATGGGGGTGGATCAGCAGGGGCAGACGACCAGACTCTGTGAGATTGTCAGGCCCACAATCGGGGTGATTACCAATATTGGACCCGATCACCTCGAGTTCTTTGGAAGCATGGAAGGGTCCGCGCAGGCTAAGGCAGAATTGCTGGATCTGCTTCCTTCCGATGGCATGGCCATGCTGAATGCCGACGATCCATATTTTGACTACCTTGCGTCGCGCGCGCAATGTCGCGTGGTGTCGTTCGGAAATTCAGCGATGGCCGATGTTCGGGCAAGTCAGGTCACGTCCAATGCTCGACAGGGCACGACCTTTCGCTTGCACCTCCCTGGGAAAATCCGTCCCACGATCGTGCGAATGAAGGTGCATGGGACCCACAACGTCACCAATGCACTCGCAGCCGCTGCGGTGGGTGCAGCCTTGAATCTTTCCGGTGCGATGATTGCCCAAGGGTTGAGCCGATTCCGTCCTGCCGCGATGCGGTCGCAGGTGGTGACTCTTCATGGCGTCCATTTCATCAACGACTGTTATAACGCCAACCCGGCGTCGATGAACGCGGCGCTTCAACTGCTGGCACAGTGGCGCCCTGCACGTGATCGGATTGCCGTGCTGGGAGACATGCTTGAGCTTGGCGCTGAGACTGGTCGCCTGCATCGGGAGGTTGGGCAGTTTCTTGCCACACAGGGGCTGTCTCGGCTGATCGCCTGCGGGGCGTTGGGCCGAGAGATTGCGGAAGGAGCTCGCCAAGGTGGGATGGCAGGTGTGCAGATCGATGAGGTGGACGATGCGGCAGCGGCTGCGGATCATCTTAAGAAGATTCTGCGGCAGGGTGACGTCGTGTTGGTAAAGGCTTCTCGCGGTATGAAAATGGAACAGGTCGTGCAAACGTTGGCAGGGATGAGGGCGGTCATCAGGCAGGCATCGTAAGGGCTGTAGCCATCGGCTCAAGAGTTGGTGGGACGATCGGCTCATCGTGAAAGTAAAGGCCACATGCTCTACAACTGGCTGTATCCGTTTCATACAGAATATTCGTTTCTGAACGTCTTTCGGTATCTGAGCTTTCGGATCATCTACGGGGCTGTGACGGCGTTTCTGATCGCCTTTGTGCTGGCTCCCTGGGTGATCAAGAAGTTACAAGAGATTAAGTTGGGCCAGCAGATTCGAGCTGACGGCCCCCAACGCCACCTGGCGAAGAGTGGTACGCCTACCATGGGCGGGATGCTCATTCTTTTCGCGGTTGTCCTCTCGACGCTCCTTTGGGCCGATATAGCAAGACCGTATGTCTGGCTTGTGCTTCTTGCCATGCTGGGGTTTGGCGCGATTGGATTTATCGACGACTATCTTAAGTTCATCAAGGCCCAATCAAAAGGATTATCGGTAGGGCAGAAGTTTACGGCGCAAGTGGCGGTGGCCTTGGCGATCGCACTGGTTCTCTATTTTCTACCTGGTTATACGACCAAGCTCAGTATCCCATTCTTTAAGAATTTCGTTCCGGATCTTGGCTGGTTCTATGTCGCCTTTGCGGTAATGGTGATTGTCGGGAGTTCCAATGCCGTCAATCTGACCGATGGCCTCGATGGGCTCGCAATCGGACCCGTCATGATCGCGGCGATGGCCTACACGATCGTGGCGTATGTCACCGGCCATCGACTCATGTCGGACTATCTGATCATCCCGCACATCGAAGGCGCCGGTGAACTCGCGGTGTTCACCGCCGCAATTCTAGGAGCGAGTTTGGGGTTTTTGTGGTTCAACACCTATCCGGCTACCGTGTTCATGGGGGACGTGGGCTCGCTTCCACTGGGGGCGGCGTTGGGCACAGTCGCGGTGATCAGTAAGCATGAGTTGCTGCTCTTGATGGTCGGCGGAGTATTTGTCATTGAGGCGGTCTCGGTCATTTTTCAAGTGATCTCGTTCAAGTCACGAGGGAAACGCATTTTTCTCATGGCGCCCATCCACCATCACTTTGAGATGAAAGGGTGGGAGGAACCCAAGGTCGTGGTGCGCTTGTGGATTATCGCCATCCTGTTGGCGCTGTTGAGTTTGAGCACATTAAAGCTTCGGTGATGGCATGGTGAGAGAAGCGGCTGTGGAACTCGCGGGGGCACATGTCACCGTCATGGGGCTTGCCAGAAGTGGTGTTGCGGCTTGCCGATTGCTTCAGGTTGCGGGAGCGCGTGTCACTGTGGCCGATCGGAAGGAATCGGCGGAGCTCACATCGGCCCTCGCCGGTATCGACCGCGAAGGCGTCGATATCACCGTCGGAGCGCGATATGAATCGTCGCTCGAGAGGGCAGATCTTGTGGTGATCAGTCCAGGAGTGCCATATCGGTTAGCCTCGCTTGAAACAGCGCGTCGGCGTGGCGTGAAAGTGATCAGCGAATTGGAACTGGCTTCACAGTTTTTCCGAAGCCCGCTCCTCGCCGTCACGGGCACCAACGGCAAGAGCACGACTGTGACGCTGATCGGGAAGTTTCTCGCTGAGAGCGGCAAGCGGGCGTTCGTCGGCGGAAATTTAGGGACGGCTTTGAGTGAAGCGGCGGTGGAAGACCTTCGTGCCGGGCAGACAGGGAAACCGAGTCCGTTCGATTATCTTGTCGTCGAGGTCTCCAGTTTTCAGCTGGAAACGATCGATCGGTTCCATCCCTGGATCGCCGCGTTGCTCAACGTGACAGTCGATCACCAGGACCGGTATGAGTCGCTGGATGAATATGTCGCTGCGAAACAACGGATTTTCGAGAACCAGATCGTATCAGATTTTGCGGTATTCAATCTTGATGACGATCGTGTGGCAGCCTTGCGGCATCGGGTTCATGCAACACGATTGGGGTTTACAAGCGGAGCAACGATCGGCGCCGAGATGCATGGGGGGACCTATCTCGAAGGCGATCGGATCGTGACGACGGTGACCGGGGTGCGGCAGGAAATTTGTCATCGACGCGAGATCCGTATCATCGGGAACCACAACGTGGAAAACGTGATGGCGGCGACAACCTACGCCTTACTGTGTGGCTGTTCGCTCGATGCGATTCGTCGAGTGCTTGCGACGTTTCCTGGACTCGAACATGCGCTTGAAATCGTCCGCGAGCGTCGAGGGGTCCGATTTGTGAACGATTCGAAGGGCACGAATGTCGATGCCACGCTCAAAGCGCTGGAGAGTATTGATCAACCGATTTGGCTCATTGCAGGAGGGCGGGATAAGGGAGGAGATTTTTCTCGACTCGCCCAAGCCGTCAGCCGACGGGTCGCACACGTGATTCTGATCGGAGAAGCAGCGCCGCTATTGCGACAGGCGTGGGAGGGTGTCGCGACGATGACGGAGGCCACCACTCTACGGGGGGCCGTAGAGTTCGCGGCGCAAGGGGCATCGCCGGGTGACGTCGTATTGTTGTCTCCAGCCTGTGCCAGCTTCGATATGTTTGCGGATTATCAGGACCGAGGTCGTCAATACAAGGCGTTGATTCATGCCTTACCGGCGTGACGTGCAAGGCAAGGGAGGGGCGATTCTGAGCTATGGCGCATCGATCAGCGGGGACTCTGGCGCTTCCATGGTCCCAGGCCACCAGCCAACGGTCAGGCAAGCAACGAGTCGCAGCGGACCACACGCTTTTGGCGGTCACGATGATTCTGGCGTTAGTGGGACTTGTGATGGTGTTCAGCGCGAGCGCCATTGTGGCGGGCAACCGGTTTCAGGATCCAGGATTTTATCTGAAGCGGCAAGTCGCCTGGCTTGCCATCGGCGTTCTGTTGATGCATCTCGTATCACATATCGATTACACGGTTTGGAAGAAACTCTCCATTCCAATATTGGCCTGCGGCCTGTTGCTGCTCGTCCTGGTACTGGTGCCGTCTTTCGGCCTGTCGGCCAAGGGAGCGCGGCGGTGGTTGCCGTTGGGACCTATCTCCATGCAGCCGGCAGAAATGGTCAAGCTTGTCGCGGTGATTTATCTGGCAGCGTATCTGAGCAAAAAGTCAGACAGGATCACATCGTTTCGCAATGGTCTGCTGCCGGTGCTGATCGTGATTGGATTGCTGAGCGGATTGGTGTTGCTCGAACCGGATCTTGGAACGGTTGTGGTGCTCGGATTAGTCACAATCGGGATGTGTTTTCTCGGCGGGGCACGTCTGTCTCATCTCTTGGGGTTAGGGCTCTGTGCGATTCCGGCGGTGATGGCGCTGGTTCTTGGGTCCAGTTATCGGCGCCAACGGCTCATGACGTTTCTTGCTCCATGGAAGGATCCATCGGATGCCGGGTTCCAAATTACACAGTCTTTCTTAGCTTTCGGCAGCGGTGGTCGATTTGGAGTGGGATTGGGCGAAGGCAAACAGAAGCTCTATTTCCTCCCGGAAGCCCATACAGATTTTGTCTTAGCGCTGATCGGCGAAGAACTGGGGCTTATCGGCACCGTGACGGTCGTCCTGTTATTCGCATTTTTTGTGTGGCGAGGGGTTCAGATTGCCGCACGTGCGCGAGAGCCGTTTGGCCGCTATCTGGGCATGGGTATTACCTTGTTAGTTGGCGTGCAGGCGTTGGTCAATGCGGCGGTGGTGACGGGGCTGTTGCCGACGAAAGGACTCACCTTACCGTTTGTCAGCTACGGAGGGTCGTCGTTGGTGGTCAGTTTGATCGGAGTGGGGATCTTGCTCAATATTTCTCGAGATCGGCATACCGGTGGGTCTCGCGGTGGGTCGGGTCACGAATGACGATCGTCATTGCCGCAGGAGGAACCGGTGGCCATCTCTATCCGGCTGTGGCATTGGCAAGAGAGTTTCTCCGGTGCGATCCCAAGACCACGGTTCTTTTTGTGGGGACGGCACGTGGGCTTGAATCGAAGGTGCTTGCCCATGAGGGGTTCGACCTGGCGTTGATCAGTGCCAAGCCGGTGATGGGGAAGGGTCTGTTCGGGGCACTGAAAGGGTTGTGTGCGCTGCCGGTCAGTTTGAGGCAGTGCCTGCGAATCCTACGAACAAGACAGGCTGATCTGGTGATTGGAGTCGGTGGCTATACAAGTCCCATGATGTTGCTGGCGGCCGCGTTAGCCAAGGTGACACGAGTGATTCTGGAGCCGAATGCACATCCAGGCATGGCGAACAAAGCGGTGGGGCCTTTCGTTCAGCGTGTGTTTCTCGCCTTCGAATCGGCCTCCGACTCGTTCAATCGTTCAACGGTACGTGTGGTGGGGACGCCGATTCGCAAGGCATTCCTTGAGGGCATTGAGCAGAGCCAGGAGCAGTCAGGATCGCCACATCTGCTGATTTTCGGGGGGAGTCAAGGCGCCAAGGCAATGAATACAGCGGTGATAGAAGGATTGCCCGATTTGATGACACAGCTGCCGCAGTTCACAGTGACCCATCAGACCGGCGAATCCGACCATGCACGGGTGGCCGAGGCCTATCGTCGGGTCGGCATCGAGTCGCAGGTCGTCCCATTTATTTACGACATGCCTGCGGCATTACGGCAGGCGGACCTTGTGGTGGCGAGGGCCGGTGCTATGACGGTGGCGGAACTCACGGCCTGCGGAAAGCCGGCTATCCTTGTTCCGCTGCCCTCCGCCATCTACGACCATCAGACACACAATGCCAAGGTGATGGAAGCAGCCGGGGCCGCCGTGCTGCTCCCGCAATCTGTGCTCACCGGCCCTCTGTTGGCCCGCACCGTGACGGGTATTCTTGGAGATCGTGACCGATTACGGGCGATGGGTGAGGCGAGTCTTTCTCTGCGGCGAATTGATGCAGCTGAAGTGATTGTCCGCGAATGCTACGCGCTCATGGGGGGTCGTCATGACGTTCACCGGTCTGTTGGAGCAGCAGGAAACTAATGGTATTGGGCAACGTGGACAGAGATCACCATCGTATCCACCGGTTGGTGGAGTAAGGCGTACGACGATGTTTCGAAAGACACAACAGATCCACTTAGTCGGAATTGGAGGATCGGGAATGAGCGGCATCGCGGAGGTACTCCTGACGCTGGGGTACAAAGTGACGGGCTCGGACCTGCAAGCTTCCGATACGACGCGACGATTGGAAGAGCTCGGCGGGCGTATCTTTGTCGGCCATCAGGAATCGAATGTCGGGGAAGCACAAGTGGTCGTCATCTCCTCTGCCGTGTCGGCACAGAACCCAGAGGTCGTGGCAGCGAAGGTAAAGCAAATTCCTGTGATTCCTCGGGCCGAGATGCTTGCGGAGTTGATGCGGCTGAAATTCGGGGTCGCCATTGCCGGCGCACATGGGAAGACCACTACGACGTCGATGGTGGCCAATGTCTTGGCCCAGGGTGGATTGGATCCGACGATGGTGATCGGGGGGAAAGTGAATGCGTTGGGGAGTCATGCGCGCCTGGGTCGAGGCGATCTCCTCGTGGCGGAAGCCGACGAGAGCGACGGATCGTTTC
Source organism: Nitrospirota bacterium (assembly GCA_039931295.1). Lineage (GTDB taxonomy): Bacteria > Nitrospirota > Nitrospiria > Nitrospirales > Nitrospiraceae > Palsa-1315. The sequence continues at coordinate 20,218 of JBDTSF010000012.1, forward strand.
TCCGTCTATCACCGACCATTGTCGCGGTGACGAATCTCGACCGGGAGCATCTCGATCATTACGGCAGTATGGAACGCATCAACGAATGTTTTCTCGAGTTTATCAATAAGGTGCCGTTCTACGGGTTAGCCGTGTTGTGCGCCGATGATGATCGGCTCAGGGCGCTCTTCCCGAGCATCGTGAAGCGCTATCAGACCTATGGACTCTCGGAACGTAATGGAGTCACGCCGGATTTCTTTGCGACGGACATCAGCTTAAGCAAATGGAGCGCTGAGTTTCGGGCACAGTTCCGTGGTCGCAATTTGGGCCCATTCCGCCTGGCGGTGCCAGGCCGACACAATGTTGCCAACGCGCTTGTGGCGATTGCGGTCGGTCTCGAATTGGATGTCCCGGTCGATCTCATCAGGAAAGCGCTGGCGGCCTATGCCGGAGTTGAGCGCCGCTTTCATCTGCGGGGGGAGGCCAATGGGATCATGGTCGTAGACGATTACGGGCATCATCCGACGGAGATCAAAGCCACTCTGGCTGCCGCCAAGCAAGGGTGGGGAGACCGACGGCTGGTGGTTCTGTTTCAGCCGCATCGCTATACCAGGACGAGAGACCTGCTGGAGGATTTTTCGAAGGCGTTTGACCAATCAGACGTCTTGTTCTTGGCGGACATCTATGCGGCGGGGGAGCAGCCGATTCCCGGAGTGTCCGGAGCCAGGTTGGCCGACATTGTTCGTGCGGCGGGCCATCCGTCTGTGACGTTTATAGAACATAAAGATCAGATGGTGGATCAGGTGCTCCCCCATCTGAAATCGGGGGATCTCGTCATGACGTTAGGGGCAGGGGATATTTGGAAGACGGGGGTTGGGCTGTTGGCCCGATTGACTTCGGTCGGATGATGCGATGACGCGAGGGAGCCAAGGTGTTAGGACAACCGCTCACGCGCATGCGCAGTTTACGCAGACAGATGTGCGCGCTGCGGTGGCCGGTCTCAGGGGATCCACATCCTTCCGGGCTCCGCTGCGAGAGTACACCTCGTTTAAGATCGGAGGGCCGGCGGATGTCGTCTGTGAGCCCGCGGATATTGAAGATGTCTGTCTGGTGGTTCGGCAGGCGCGTGCGCACAAGATTCCGATGTTCGTCCTGGGCGGAACGAACCTCCTTATCCGAGACGGAGGCATTCGCGGCATTGTGGTCAGCTTGGCGCGGCTGCGGGCTATCAAAGAAGAACCGACGGCGGTGTTGTATGCCGAAGGGGGAGTCGGGATGCCGACATTGATTGGGTACGCGATCCGTCATTCCCTTGCGGGACTGGAATGGGCGGCGGGAATTCCTGGAACAGCGGCCGGCTGTGTCGTCATGAATGCCGGGACAAAGCTCGGTGAAATGAAGGATTCGATCAAGGCTGTTCGCATGGTGAATATGAAAGGCCAGATTGTGGACCTGGAGGCAGCTCAGGTGAGGTTCGAATATCGACGGGCCGTGCTGCCACGTGGCATCGTTGTGGGAGTCTGGCTTCAATTGAAGCCAGGGGTCCGATCGGAAATCCAGCGAGTGGTCAAGGACTATCTCCACTATCGACGAGACACACAACCGCTCGCGATGCCCAGCGCCGGTTGTGTGTTCAAGAACCCTCCGAACGATTCTGCCGGGCGACTCATTGAGGCGGTCGGCCTCAAGGGTGCACGTGTCGGCGATGCGGAAGTCTCGATGAAGCATGCCAACTTCATGGTTAATCGTGGTCAGGCGAAGGCGGCAGATGTGACGGCGTTGATTGGAAAGGTCCGCCGCGCAATTCGTCGTCGAGTGGGGGTGCGGTTAGATCTCGAACTGAAAATCGTGGGGGAGACGTAACGGTATGAATAAGTCTCATTCGGCAGAGCGAGCGCTTCTGACCCGTGCACGCATCGGGGTGCTGATGGGCGGACAATCGGCTGAGCGCGAGGTGTCGCTCCGGACAGGCGGCGCGGTTCATCGATCGTTGGTCCGCCGTGGTTACGATGCAGTCGCCATTGATGTCGGGCCAACGCTCTCTCAGGATCTGCGCGATCGGAAGATCGACCTGGCATTTTTGGCTTTGCATGGGCCAGGCGGGGAAGATGGAGCGATTCAAGGATTTCTGGAGACGTTGGGAATTCCCTACACCGGATCCGGTGTCCAGGCGAGTGCGATCGGTATGCATAAAGTCACCACGAAAACACTCTTGGCTTCAGCCCGCATTCCTGTCCCAGCCGGCGCGGTTGTGAAGCGAGGGGAGAAGGTTTCCAGCGCCACCCTGTTGCGCGCGGAAAAATTGCGCTGGCCCCTTGTGGTGAAGCCTGCTTCGCAAGGGTCCACGATAGGGGTCACGATTGTGCGCAAACCGTCGCAATGGCGTGATGCTCTGGCCTTGGCCCATCGCTATGACGTGGATGCGATGGTCGAGACCTATATCCCGGGGCATGAGGTTACGGTGTCGATCATCGGAGGACACCATGTCTCTCCGCTGGTGCTTCCTGCTGTGGAAATCGTGGCGCCGGGAGGCTTTTACGATTTTTCCGCGAAGTACGAAAAGGGCAAAACCCAATATCTCTGTCCTGCACCCTTGAGCGCCGCAGTGACCAGGCAGATTCGGATGTTGGCGTTGCGCACGTATCACGTACTGGGCTGTGAGGGTGCGGCCCGAGTCGATTTCCGTATCACCCCGCGCGGCCGCCCGGTCGTATTGGAGATCAATACCGCGCCGGGCATGACTGAAACGAGTTTGCTCCCGATGGCGGCGGCACAGGCCCGAATCGACTATGACGAGTTGACCGAACGGATTCTTGAGTCCGCACTCACTCGCGCGGTCGCCTTGACCGTTCGTCAGGGGAAGTGAACGTGCCATGAAGATACTCATGCGGAAACGAGCGGCGCCTCCCATCGGCCCACGGTCGAACCAATGGAAGGGCGCGCGTGCCAGTCAGGTCGCGGATCAACGCCAACTGGCGCGTCGGGAGACGTTGCTCTCACGGCGTAGGCGTGCGTTGCTCGTGGGGCGATGGATTCTCGGTCTTGCCGCGTTGGCGTGGGGATTGACCATCATCACGCGAGAAATGGGACCCATGCTTCAGGGTTGGCTAGAAATCCGTGACGTAGAGATTGAGGGTATGCACCGAGTGACGAAACCGGAAATATTAGAGCGGCTCGTGTTGAAGCCAGGCATGGGACTGCATCAAATCAGCACATCGTTTCTTGCTGAGCGAGTGCAGGCGCACGCATGGATTAAGGAGGCGACGGTCGAACGCCGGCCGCCGCATATTCTGCATATCACGGTGGTGGAGCGAACGCCAGCCGCGATTATTCGCGCAGGTGCGGACCATTGGTTGAGTGATGAAGGCGGACATCTTCTCGCCAAACTAGGCAGGCAGGATGATCAGGCTCTACCCCTGTTGATTGGCTTGGAGGCTCAGCCTCTTCAGCACGGCGAATCAGGTGTACGTCATGCGGTTCAGTCCGGGGTCGTGTTGGCCAAGCTCATCGCCAATACGTTCGGCGGGAGGGTTGAAATCGATCTCACGAATGTCTCGAATGTGGTGGCGTCGGCCAACGGGGTGCGATTTCAGTTTGGAGGCGATTCTCTGGTCGATCAATGGGAGCGATTTCGGAAGGTGAATCCGTCATTTAAAACCAGCCCGTTCGATGATCGGACGGGTGCAGTGAACGAGATCGATTTACGGTATGACAATCGCGTCATTGTGCGAGAAAGGGTGTGAGGGCTGTGCCGAAGCGTGATCAGATTCTTGTGGGGTTAGATATCGGGACCACGAAGATCTGCGCCATCGTATCGGAAATCACCGATGATGGCGTGCTCAATATTATCGGGGTGGGATCCAGTCCGTCGCGAGGGCTTCGCAAGGGTGTCGTGGTCGACATCGAGAGCACCGTGGAATCGATCAAGAAGGCGGTGGAGGAAGCCGAGCTGATGGCGGCGGTTCAGATCAATTCCGTCTATACCGGCATTGCAGGCAGCCACATCTCTGCGGAAAACTGCAAGGGGGTCGTCGCGCTCAAAAAGGCAGAAGTCACGCGGGAAGACATCCAGCGTGCGATCGAAAGCGCGCGGACTCTGGCCGTCGTCCCCCATGAACGGCGGATTCTTCACGTGCTCCCTCGTGAATTCATGGTAGATGGGCAAGAAGGGGTTCGGGAGCCGTTAGGTCTGTCCGGGAACCGTCTCGAAGTCAATGTTCATGTCATTACCGGCGCTGTGACGTCGGCGCAGAATATCATCAAGTGTGTGAATCGCGCGGGGCTCGATGTTATCGACATGGTGTTGCAGCCTTTGGCGTCCAGTGAGGCCGTCCTCAGCCAGGAAGAACGCGATCTGGGCGTCGTCATGATCGATCTTGGCGGTGGGACAACCGACCTCGCGATCTTCCTAGACGGGAGTATCAGGCACTCTGCGGTTTTGCCGATCGGTGGGCAGAACTTGACGAAGGATCTTGCCATCGGATTGCTGACCTCTCAAACGGAAGCCGAGAAAATCAAATTGCAGCACGGGATCGCCAGAACAGGGTTGGTGCAGGGCCATGAAATGGTCGAGGTTCCGTCAGTCGGCGACCGTCCAGCACGGAGGTGCTTGCGCCGCGATCTTGCTGAGATTCTTGAGCCACGGGTCGAAGAAATATTCGAGCTGGTTCGTCGGGAAATCGCACGTGCCGGCTACGAGGGCATGGTGGGAGCCGGAGTGGTGATTACCGGTGGGACATCGTTGTTGGAAGGGATGCCCGATGCGGCAGAGCAGGTCTTGAATCTCCCGGCTCGCCGTGGCGCACCCGGTGGTCTCGGAGGGCTTCGCGACATCGTCAGCAATCCCATACATGCCACGGGCGTCGGACTGCTGCTCCATGCCCGACGCCATCTTGAGGAGATGGCCATCGCTGGTCTGCGCAGCGGGCGGCCGTTGGATAAGGTCTTGACTCGTATGAGGGGATGGTTCTTCGAGTTGTTCTAACCGATGCGTGAGGCGAATGTCCGCCTTGCGGATTTTATCAAGGGAGGTGTCCTGATGTTTTCGTTTGAAGAGGATGTTGTGTCTCCCGTTCGGATTAAAGTGATCGGTGTCGGTGGCGCCGGGTGTAATGCGTTGAACACCATGATTACGTCCGGATTAGCTCGGGTCGATTTCATCGCGGCGAATACGGATCTGCAGGCGTTGGAACGATCGCGGGCGTCGTATAAAGTTCAGCTGGGCCCTGAACGGACCAGAGGGCTCGGCGCCGGGGCCAAGCCAGAAGTCGGAAAGGATTCGGCACTGGAAAGCAAAGATCAGATTCGGGAGTGTCTTGAGGGTGCCGACATGGTGTTCGTGACCGCTGGAATGGGCGGTGGAACCGGAACGGGTGCCGCGCCGATTGTGGCGAGTATCGCGCGTGAACTCGGTATCTTGACGGTTGGGGTCGTCACGAAGCCTTTTTCGTATGAAGGTCATCGCCGGATGCTCCATGCGGACGAAGGGGTCCGCGATCTCCGCCGGCATGTGGACACCTTACTGATAATCCCGAATCAGCGATTGCTCGGCATCGTCGACAAAGCGACGCCGCTGCTCGAAGCGTTTAAGGTCGCTGATGATGTCCTCCGGCAGGCCATTCAAGGAATTGCCGATGTGATTACGACCACCGGCCATGTCAATGTGGATTTCGCCGATGTCCGAACCGTCATGTCCCATACGGGCCGCGCGGTGATGGGGATGGGCGTGGCGCGCGGAACGAATCGAGCGATCGAAGCGGCGCAAAAGGCGATTTGTAGTCCGTTGTTGGAGGAGGGGAGTGTCGAGGGTGCACGTGGGGTGTTGCTGAATATCACCGGTGGGCCCAACATGACGCTGCATGAGATCGAGGAAGCGGCGACGATTGTTCAACAGACCGCTGACCCTGAAGCCAACATCATTGTTGGACAGGTGATCAACCCCGATATGGGCGATGACTTGGTTGTGACCGTGATTGCGACAGGGTTTGAACGGGAGGATCAGCCTGCTCCGGTTCCCGTGGCTGCGGTTCGGGCGTCCCGTCCTGTGCAACAGACGGTGACCACCGGCGCCGGCCAGACGGTGGGAGAACGATCGTACGCGGAGCGGCCCTTCAAAGATTTCGATCGCCCAACCTACTTGCGGCGGATGGGAGATGGAAGAGTATCGATGGAACGCGCTGCCGCGGTCACTGATGACGAGTGGGATGTACCCACCTTCCTGCGCAAGCAGGTCGACTGAGCCGACAGGTCTGTAGGAGGAGTCATCACATCAGGGGATGGTTATGAGTGCAGCGGTCATCACGGTTCCTGCCTTCGCATCCGCGCACGACGGTGTTCGGCATTTCTTTGGTACGCGCCGTCACGCAAGCTCACTGGAGTTCGATGTCGGAGTTCCCGCTCGTCAGTCTGGTGCGCAGGGGCACGGCTGGCTGCTGTCCGTCAAGCAGGTACATGGGACTGAGGCCTTGGTCGTAGATCGTCCACTCACTGAGTCGGATCGGTTTCCCGGTGGGTGGGATGCGTTGGTGACCGATCAACCAGGCGTGACAGTAGCCGTGCGCACGGCGGATTGTGTCCCCGTGCTCGTGCATGACCCACGCCGGCGCGTTGTCGCAGCGATTCATGCCGGTTGGCGGGGCGCGGTGGCTGGAATTGTTTCGAAAACGCTCACACTGATGGCGAGCCGATTCGGGTCGACCCAGTCGGATCTGCGAGTCAGTATTGGACCATCAGCCGGCCCTTGCTGCTATGAAGTGGACAATCCGGTGCTCGACCAGCTTCGATTGGGGTTGTCTGATTGGGAGTCGGTCGTGCATGACTATCGAGGGCATAAAGCTCGGCTCGATCTCAAGGGCTTGATCCGCCGGCAAGTGGAAGGAGCGGGTGTGTTCACATCCGCTGTTTCTGCGGTGAATGTATGCACGATCTGCCACGATCAGCTGTTTTATTCCTATCGACGGGAAGGCCGGGTGAACGGAACGATGGTCAGCGGGATCACGCTACTCTCTCACAACTCAGAGTGAGTCGAAGGGTGTGCGCTGACATTTATCTGGGGGGGTCTGTACAATACGTCAGAGCTTCGTCGCATTTCTTTGAGGGGGCGCGCAATCGGTATGTCGGATGAGTATCGTGGTACGGTTGGGGAGCGGGGTGTGTCTAGTTCAACGATCATAAAGAAGATTGCGTTCATCGGAGGTGGCCAGATGGCCGAGGCCATGATCGGTGGTCTCCTTGCAGGGCAGGTCTGTCCGCCTGCGCTGATTTGGGCAACGGATCCCGTTCCCGAGCGCCGCGATCGCTTAAAAGAGCAGTTCGGCATTGGGGTTGGTTCTGCCAACCGTGAAGCGGTTGTCTGGGCTGACGTGGTCATTTTGGCCGTGAAGCCTCAGGCGCTCCCTGTTGTGCTCAGGGAGCTTGGCCCAATCCTGGCCCATGCCCTTGTGATCTCTATTGTGGCAGGGGTGAAGATTCCGACAATCGCCGAACAGATTTCCGGGGGGGGGCGGGTTGTTCGTGCGATGCCGAATATTCCAGCATTGGTCCGGGAGGGTATGACGGCGCTAACTTTTGGTAGCACGGTCACTGAGGATGATGGTCATGTGGCTCGAATGGTATTCGAAGTGGTCGGTCGTGTGGTCCTGGTTGAGGAACGATTGATGGATGCGGTGACTGGCCTGAGTGGGAGTGGCCCGGCCTATGTGTTTCAGGCCATTGAAGCGTTGGCGGATGGGGGAGTGATGATGGGTTTGCCGCGGCAGACCGCCGAACTCCTTGCTGCACAGACAGTACTTGGCGCGGCTCGCTTGGTGCTCGAATCAGGCGCACACCCTGCTCAGCTGAAAGATCGTGTGGCCTCACCTGGAGGCACCACCATCGCCGGACTTCATCGGCTTGAACAGGGGGGGTTTCGTGCTACATTAATGGCTGCGGTTGAAGCGGCTACCACGCGATCGAAAGAGTTGGGGCGCTGATGTTTGTCGCGGGGAATGTTCTTTCGGCAATGGCCTCGATTCTTGACTATGTATTATGGCTCTATATGTGGGTGATCATTGCTCGCGCCCTGATCTCGTGGGTCAACCCGGATCCATGGAATCCGATCGTCCAATTTCTCAATCGTGCGACCGAACCGGTCCTCGCTCCAATTCGACGACTGATTGGCACGCGGATTGGCATGGATGTATCGCCCATCGTCGTGATCCTGATTATCAATTTCCTGCAAATCGCGGTTGTGCAGTCACTCAAGGAATTGGCCATGAGGATGAACTGAGATGAGCATGGGGGATGCCATGAGAATGACGCCGCTTGATATCCAGCAAATGGTGTTCAAGGTTGCTTTTCGCGGATATGACAAGGAAGAGGTGAATCGCTTCCTCGAAGAAATAGCGCAGACGGTCGAATTATTGAATCGAGACGATGCGGTTCAACGAGAAAAGATCGTATTTCTGGAACAGCAACTTGCCGAGTTAAAACGGACGGAAGCAACATTGTCGAGTACGCTGTTATCTGCTCAATCGCTGGCAGAGGATGTAAAGCGGAATGCTCATCGGGAGGCGGATCTCGTCATCAAAGAGGCTGAACAGAAGGCGGGCGAACTGATCCATCAGGCCAGGGTCGAGCTGACCGATACACAGCGTGACCTCACGTCGCTCCAAAAACAACGCTTGCTGATGGTTGAACGCTTGCGGGCGTCGTTGCGCATGTTCGAACGGATGCTGGAAGTGGAAGAACATGAGGCGTTCCATGACGCCGCAACCGCATCGGTAGAGAAGCTCGAAGGAGAATCGAGCCCGAGGCTCTAACTCGTCCGAAGTGACTGCTTCTCGCTTGCTCAGGCGTTCTCTTGGTCTCTCGTGCGGCTTCCCATAACCGCACTGTTTCCCACCCACAATAGGGTATCCCGCCCATGGCTACTCATCATGTCATTCAGGCGGCATTGCAATCGGCCGTCGACGAGGGTGTCTTCCCCGGTGCTCAGCTGGCGGTGCGTCTTCGTGGGGAGCTGCAATGTGTGGTGGTGGCTGGGCGATTGTCGTCAGAGCCTCCGGGCCTTCCGGTACAACCCACTAGCCTGTATGACCTCGCGTCTCTCACGAAGCCGTTAGTAACGGGGACATCGCTCTTGCTTCTGGCGCAACAGGCCAAGGTAAGGCTTGAAGATCCTGTACAGGAAGTCTTGGCTGAACTTGACGGGACGTCAATCGGTCAGGCAACGGTGAAAGACCTTTTGACTCATCGTTCGGGCTTGCCAGGATGGCGGCCCTTCTACGAGCGGCTGGGGACCAGAGGGATTGGCCTTGAACCTTCCGGCGGGAATCATGCTGTCACGCAACTGGTACTGAAGATGATTCGAGATGAGCCGCTGCTCTATGCGCGGGGGGAGCGCTGCGTCTATAGTGACCTTGGATTCATGTTGTTGGGGTTTCTGGTGGAGCGTCTCAGTGGAATGGCGTTGGACTGCTGGTGCGAAGATGCCATCGTCCGACCGCTACGGGCGGACCCTATGATGTTTTGCCCTACGACGGGGAGGGCGCAACTCGATGTCATGTGTCCGATGATCGATGCCTCATGCATAGCCCCGACTGAACGGGACGAGTGGCGCAATCGACTCTTATGTGGGGAGGTGCACGACGAGAATGCTGCAGCGCTGGGTGGTGTTGCAGGTCATGCAGGGTTATTCGGGACTGCTGAATCAGTACTGGCAGTCTCTGGAGCCTGGCTCCACGGCTATCATGGGAGAGAGTCGATTCTGGCAGGAGAATTTGTCAGGCAGTTTACGACCCGCCAAGAATCTGTCGCTCGATCGAGTTGGGCGTTGGGATGGGATACTCCGTCTGCGCCGTCTTCATCGGGGTCTAGTTTTTCTGAGCGGTCGTTCGGTCATCTCGGCTTTACGGGGACGTCGCTATGGATTGATCCACTCCGTGAATTGGAGGTGGTGCTGTTATCCAATCGAGTGCATCCGAACCGAAGGAACGAAAAGATCAAGGCCTTCCGCCCACGGATTCACGATCTGGTCTATCGGGAGTATGTCTCCGCGTAAGAGTTGCGGCTATGCCAGGTCCTGATAATCAACCCAGGTTTCTTTTTCGGCGAGATACTTCGTGCCTTTGAAATTGGCGCGCGTCCTCATTCTAGTGAAGCCGAATCGCTGCATCATGTCGATGAGCTCTTGTACCGCAGCCGTGATAGTGGGATGGGGATGGCCTTCGACGTTCAGGGCTTCATACATGACTTTCGCGGCGTAGCCAGAGGGTGTCCGATTGACAAGGATCATGCGATTGAAATACCGATCGCTCGGGTCAACCCCTTCAATCTGGTGCTTTTCAATCAATCCTTCTTTTTTGAAAAGCAGCGGCAACGAACTCATCATACCTCCCAGTGCACTCACACGATATACTAGAGCCTAGTGCGTGATTATAGGGTGGGACCGCGCCGACCGCAAGCCGTTGACAACCGTGTAGCGGCCTCCTATCATCTCCCCCCGCTGTCGTCACCGCGATGTCCTTACAGATATGAATATCCCCAACAGCTTGACCATCCTCCGTATTCTCCTGATTCCCTGCTACATTGGGTTGCTGATCTACGGCAGATTCGATCAAGCACTCATTGTGCTTCTTGTGGCTGGGCTTACCGATGCGCTTGATGGGCTGATCGCCCGCATGAAAAATCAGCATACTCGGCTGGGCGCGGTGTTAGACCCTTTAGCCGATAAGCTGCTGCTCACCTCAGGGTTCATTACCCTTTCGCTGATTCATTTGATTCCGTTGTGGGTCACCATCCTTGTGGCCAGCCGGGACGTCATATTGCTGATGGGAACGGCGGTGGCGCATTTCACAGATTATCGCGTGGATCTTACGCCCACCTTTTTGGGCAAGGGCACGACGTTTCTCCAGCTAGCTTATGTTGTGATGGTTATCTTTCTCAGTTCCCGCCGCATCGATCTCGCCAATATCTTGCCGCTGTTGTTCGGTATGGTCTCCTTCACGTTATTGTCCGGATTGCATTATCTCTATCGAGGTATTCGGCAGACGAGTGCAATCAGGAGCTAGGGCTTTCCGTGACGTCAACCCGTATGCCTGCCCACCGCGCAGAGATTGTGCATTTGTTTGACAGGTTTTGGGGTCGCCAGTAGACTCGCCGATAGATATTCCCGTCAATTTACAACCGGCCAGGTAGATGGCCACATCGAAGGGTGAGTGTTGCGTATGGCTACCTTTGCGTATGTCGGACGAACCAGATCGGGTGCCGTCAAGAAGGGCGAGCTGAGTGCGAAAACCCGAGATGAGGCGGTGGATCAACTGCGTAAGCAAAGCGTTGTCGTCACGAGCCTTGAAGAAAAGAAGAGCGGCGCTGGCGGATTCAAGATCAAGCTGAGTCTTGGGTCCGGCCTTACGGATAAAGATCTGGTTGTATTTACACGACAATTCGGGACGATGATTAATGCCGGTCTGCCTTTGGTGCAGTGTCTCGAAATCCTCTCGACCCAGTCTGAAAACAAGGTGCTACGGGAGACTATCGGGGAAGTGAAGACGCAGGTAGAGGCCGGTTCAACTTTTTCTGATGCATTACGTCGCCACCCTAAAGTATTCGACGATCTGTACGTGAACTTGGTCCATGCAGGTGAGGTGGGTGGCTTGCTCGATACGATCCTGACGCGTCTCGCAAAATACATCGAGAAAGCGATGAAGCTGAAAGGGCAGGTCAAGTCTGCCATGATCTATCCTGCTGCGATTATGGGTGTTGCGGTGGTGGTGATCAGCGTCTTAATGATTTGGGTTATTCCGATCTTCGCGAAAATGTTCGTTGAATTGTCAGGAGGGAAGGTGGGGTTGCCGGGTCCTACGCAGTTGGTTATTGATATCAGTAATGTGTTTACGTCCTATTGGTACTTGATATTCGGGAGCCTTGTGGCAATCATCTTCGGTATCAAGAAATACTATGCGACCGTCCAAGGACGAAAGGCTATCGACAAGCTCCTTCTCAAAACGCCGGTGTTTGGGGACCTTATCCGGAAGGCCTCGGTCGCTAAGTTTACACGGACTCTTGGAACCCTGCTTGCGAGTGGAGTGCCTCTTCTTGACGGGATGACCATCTGTGCAAAGACGGCGGGCAACAAAGTGATTGAAGAGACGTTGATCAATGCGCGTGCCAGTATCAGTGGTGGGAAGACCATCGCCGATCCCTTAGCTGCAAGCGGGGTTTTCCCGAAAATGGTCACGCATATGATTGCCGTGGGGGAGTCAACGGGCGCGCTGGACGCGATGTTGGGGAAAATTGCAGATTTTTACGAGGACGAAGTTGATCAGGCGGTTGCCTCGCTCACGTCGTTGCTGGAACCCATCATGATGGTGTTCCTGGGAATTGTGATCGGATTTATTGTGATCGCAATGTATCTCCCAATTTTCAAAATGTCGGACGCCATCGGGTAGAGGACCACATTCAGCCCGTTCCTCTCGCGGAGTTGGGGCCTCGAGTCCAGCATGAGGCTCTCTACCTTCTTTCCGACCACACCATGCGGCATTCCGTCGCATGGGCAATGACAGGGTCTTAGGCTCCAAATCCGAGGAGAATGAACAGGATACCCTCTTCTTCATGCCCCGCCGACTTCCTTCTTACCCAGTGGTCTTCCAATCATGAATGATCTCCGGACAAGACTGTACTGGATCATGGGGCTCCGGATGGCCTTCGTGACCCTGATGCTCGGTCTGTCCCTCGCCTTTCAAGTTGCGAAGGGCGTGTGGGTCGAAACATTCTACGTCTTGATTATTGCCACCTACGCTCTCACGATTCCTTCCGCCATTTTACTCCGAGTGTGTACGTCCTCAACGGCTCTCACAATACTTTTCTGGATGCAAGTAGGTATCGATTTCCTCCTTGAGACGATGTTGGTTGCCAGGACAGGAGGGATCGAGAGTCCCTTTGCGGTGTTGTATGTCATGACGGTGGCAGTGGCTAGTCTTGTTCCCCGCCGACGAGTGGGGCTCCTTACCGCCTGTTTCTGCATTATTCTGTTCGGGCTCTTAACGAACATTCAGTTGCATGGCCTCGGGGGGTGGGGGTGGCTGCCGCCGAGTCGGCTGACGGTGCCTGAAACGTTCCAGACCTTCGGCGTCTATGCGCTGGCCATTCTTGTCGTGGGAATCCTGGGTGGAGCTCTCGCTGAGCAGCTTCAGCAGGCGGATCAATCGCTGCGAGAAAAAGAGCAGGGACTGACCCGTCTCCAAGTCTTCCATGAGAATATTGTTCATAGCATCAGCAGCGGCGTGTTTACGGCCGATGCCACCGGGTGCATTACGTCCTTCAATCCGGCGGCACAGGAAGCGATCGGGTTCACGATCGCTCACGTGTCCGGGCGTCAGTGGCGCGAGGTCTTCAATTGGCACCCTAACCAGCAGTCAGACGAGCAATTGAATAGTACCCTGTCGGCGACAACCCGATTTGAAGTGGAATGTAAGCGGGCAGACGGGAACCGTTTGA
>JBDTSF010000013.1:0-6088 GCA_039931295.1 Nitrospirota bacterium
CATGTTGGAAAATTGATTCGTCGCCATCGAATAGCACCTCTGCTGTAACATCAATTTAGATTGACCGTAAGACAGACGCGCTACTTCATGAAGAAATCCAGCCCACTATCAACAACGACTCCTCTTACCTGGACTCTCTGCCGGACACAGTAAATAGTCATGCCCGTTGGGAAAATGAAAACCTTCCGAAGTGAGCAATTTTGAGCAGATCGAGAATCACATTCAGTGCATATTATATGGAGCCAGCGCGAGTGTGATCGCAATGGATAACGAAAAGAATGACATGCTGAAAGAATTTTTACAGACTTCGCCATGAAGGGGAAAGTCTATGACATGGCGATTGGTGTCTTTTCTCGGAAAGATATTGCGTTTGTGATCTTGTGTGTGCGCCTAACAGTACAGCCGGGGGGTGATGCATTATAACGTGCGGACAGCATCCTCTAGGACTTCCGAAAAGCAGGTGCATGTGGAGGGATACCCCGACAACGATGCGATCAAAGGCCTTGTAGAAGAAGTTCCCTTCCAACAACCATCCGAACAGTCATTCAGAAAGAGTCTCTGAGAAGCTCACGCATCCTGACCAGCACATTTCATAGCAGTGGGCTGTTCCCCGTCTCGCTCAGACATCATAAATCTAAAACAAAATGGAGAGGCTATGAAGAAAAAGATTACATCCATCATGATCGTCACGGCATTCTTAATGGGATTTGGGCTGGGCGGCCTGTCGCTGCACTATGCCTCTGCCCAAGGGATGTTTGGGCTTTCGACATCCGTGAACCAACTCGGCAGTGCGTTGGTGGATATGCAAAAGAATGTCGACGACCTTCAGAAAAATATGGGAACGGTGAAACAGATCAAGGATCAGCTCACCAGTCTCTCCCCACAGGGTGGAGAAGTTCCTGGTGGAGACAAGCTGAAAAAAGGCAGTGACACATTGAAAGAGATGGTGCCGAAGTTTTGAGTTAAATACATACCGATGCATCATGGATTTACCACGCCTATGAGTCGGAGATAAGGCAAATCAACAGATGGCGTACAGAGAGGTCATCAACGGCACAGGCATCGTCAACAATTGGCAGCGGGTTAGTTCAAAAACATTCGTAAACAGAGGTGACATATGGGCACCATACTTCTCGTCATCCTCATTCTATTCCTTGTTGGGGCGTTGCCCGCTTGGCCTTACAGCGCGAGCTGGGGTTACGGCCCCAGCGGCGGGCTAGGCGTGATCCTGTTAGTCTTGGTCATTCTGGTCTTGACTGGTCGGATTTAACCGGCGGCGGAAAAGATTTATCGGCCAGTAGTCCGGGGAAGTTCTGCTGTACCTATAATTTTCGCAACGGGCTAGTCGTTCTGCACATAATCAATACGGCCGACCACCCACAGCATCGTTCATGAGGTTGAGGGCATATCCTCGTCGAACTCTTCGGACTCGAAAGCCGCATCCTGACAGTCTTGCGGCTGTGCAGATCGTCTCTCTATACCGAGACGGGATCCCTACTTGCTCCTCGTGTTCAGAAGAGGATTTCTCGAGCTGATAGTGCCCCAGCGAATGATGACAAAGCTCTTTCAGCCGGAGCATGTGATCTGTTGCCAGCTCGATTCTGGACAGCTATTCGAGACAGGCCAGCTGACATCGTCGACACTACGTGGTCTCGTACAACGCGAAAGCAGCGCCCCATGCTACTCAATTAATCATATCTTGCGACATGATCAATTTTGACCAGACCGCCGCCGATCTTCTAGACATAATGGCCAGTACGGGGGGCTTGGATGTGTAGGACAGATCGGTGCGGACGCGCAGATTTCGATATCACATATAGGAGGAAGCCATCATGAATGCAGAGCAGCTCAAGGGAAAATGGATGCAGTTCAAAGGGGAGCTGAAAGAGAAATATGGGAAGTTCACTGATGACGACTTGAAGCAGATCGAAGGCAATTACGACAAGTTTGTCGGCAAAGCTCAGGAACGATATGGCGACAAAAAAGAAGACCTCATGAAATGGGCGGACGAGTGGCATGAGAAGCCAACGCCGAATCCTATCGGGAAGGGACAATAGCCTCACTGAATGGTTGCAATTCATGAATGATGTCTCACAACACACATTTATCATTCGCTTATGGAGAACAAAATGAACGCACGCTATGTACTGACACTCTGTACTGCTCTGGTTATCGGTGGGGCCCTTATCGCTGGATCGGTGCACGCGCTTGACAAGGCTGATGAAAAGACCCCGATCAACGATACGTGGCTCACAGCGAAAACCAAGATTGCGCTCGCGGCCGATGGTCGCGTCAAAGGGCGGCAGATCGATGTCGAAACCACGAAGGGACAGGTGATGCTTCGCGGCAAGGTCGATTCCGACTCGTCCAAGCAGGCGGCGGAGGACATCACCAAAAGACTCGATGGCGTCAAGACAGTGAAGAACGACCTTGAGGTGGTGACCCCCTCTACACGCGACGCGGTGGAAGACAAGGATGAGGCCATCACAACACGCGTGAAGGAACACATCGCGATGGACTCACAACTGAAGAAAGCCGATATTGCAGTTCAGACTAACGCAGGGGTCGTCTCGCTGACCGGCGAGGTCAACGACATCATGACCAGTGCCAATGCATCCTGGGCCACCAGACAGGTTCCAGGCGTAAAGTCTGTCAAGAATGATCTTACAGTGAAAGAGAAGGCCTAGAAACCGGAGGAAGCATCTCCTTCGTGTCGGTTGAGACGACAGACTCAGGACAATCGTGTGCCACACATTCATTTACTAGGAGGTTCGTCATGAAGAAGCTCATGGTTCTTTTTATGTTCGCAATGGTGCTCGGTGTCGGGATGGCATCACTCTCCTTCGCGGCTGGTGACATGACCGAGCCAGGCAGCCAGACGGTCAAAGGGGACCTATTGAAAATAGATGGGGAGTATTACGTGGTGAAGGATATGGCCGGCAAGGAAGTCCGTTTGCATGTCGACAAAACCTCTCAGCTGGATGGCACCTTCAAGTCGGGGGACAAGATCGAGGCCCAGACCACGGACAAGGGCCATGCATCATCTATTAAACAAGCAAAACCCAAGATGTAATTCAGGGATTTGAACGTACGAACTTAAGATCTAGGGATTGGGGCCGGGCCTGAGGGCTGGCCTCAATCCATATCCCGAGGCAACTGAAGGGTTGGCCTACTCGTAATGCGTAGGAATCAAACAGGAGGAGGGTTCTCATGAGTATCATGACAGTGAAAGGCCTCATCGGTGCATTGGTACTGGCGAGCGTTGGGCTTGTCGTTTCTGCCTGTAATACCTCCAAAGCCACGGTCGACACGTTCGCCAAATTCACGTCGAGCACAAGCCCTGGGGATTGGATCAATGCCGACGGCGTCATACAGGAAAGCCAAAAGGCTCGTCTGTTTGCCGCAGTTGCGTTTGAGAATCTGGAACAGGACATCGCGCGTGGCAATGGAGAATATCTCAGGTCGTTGGCCGTTTTGATGAAAATTCCTGCCGGTGAACAGGACGAGTTTAGGAGTCTCTCACAGAAACAGTATTCTCGCCTCTTTGCCTCTGATCAGCGAACGGCGGAAAGCATGTTGGCTACATTGACCAGCAACAGGAAGGATCGATGAGCCGATAGTTAATAGTAGGAGTGTGGCACTGGCGGGAGGGCATTCTCAACACAAAGCTAGGCTAAGAATGAATGTCTGGACCGCGCTAAATGATAAGTTTCTTCAATAGGAGGCACCTATGTTGATGTTTAAATTGTTCCTCGTGAGTGGAGTCATCGCGGTCGGAGCGCTGACTGTCCAGGCCGCGGACATGGAGCTGCAGTTGGTCGATAAGAATTGTTGGATCGAGATTTTTGAAGACGATAACTTTGATGCTGATGACCCTCATGTGAAAATTCAAGGGCCGAAGGAGATTGCGACCATGAAGAGTCTTGAGGGCAAGGATTGGGCCAACGACATCGAAAGCGTCATCGTTGGTTCCAACGCCTCAGTCCATGCCTATGAAGACAAGGATTTCAAAGGCACAGAGATCACGTTCGCGCCAGGCCAGCGTGTACCGAATCTGGGCAAACTCGACATGGCAAACGATATCGAATCCATGAAAATTAGCTGCGGGAAGTAATCATTTGTCGGAGAATCTTTGGGATTCAGTATGTGCTTATCCCACTAGCCGGACGGCGACATCAAGGTCAGCGACAAGGTCGCGGCCCAGGTCATGGAAGAGAGCCACGCATTGTCTACGCCGAAGATGTGGGTTCTAGCCCGCATTATTCATGAAGCTTCTGCTGCAAGCGCGAATACGCGGCTGCGACGGGCAGTCTCGCCGTTCAGTCCTTCGACATACTGCACGAGTATGCCTCAGGGCTTCACGTCTCCGAGTCCCCGTCTCGCTTCGCGGCTGCACGCCTTCGCAACGAACCTTCATGAATGATGCGGGCTAGGATGCGAAGGGATGGTAGTTCAGGTACTGAGATTGGGCCAATCCTCAAGGATGGCCCCAATCCACGTATTACTCAGGATCGGAATTTCCTAAAGCACAGCGATTTGCAATATCGTTTCCAGGATCTGAGCCCCCTCCCGGTCGTCATTACACCGGCTCCCTTCGACCTTCAATAAATTCACAAACCATGAGCAATACTGAACAGACCATAGGTTGTCTCATGGGCATACTGTGGCCATCACTCTTGCGTCCGCCTTCTGTATCAATGCATGGGCCTTGTCTTCTACCTATGGAGTAAATAATGGGCAAGACAGTTGCGGACATGCTGGTCGAACGACTAATCGATTGGGGCGTCGATACTATTTTCAGTCTCCCTGGCGACGGCATTAACGGTATTTACGAAGCGCTGCGCATGCATCGCGACGCAATTACAGTTATCCAAGTCCGACATGAGGAAACGGCCGCCTTCGCCGCCTGTGGCTATGCAAAATATGCGCACAAGCTTGGGGTGTGTCTCGCGACGTCTGGACCTGGCGGGCTTCATCTGTTGAACGGTCTCTATGACGCCAAATTCGATGGTCAGCCCGTCCTCGCAATCACCGGGCACACTTTTCATGACCTTATTGGAACGCATTATCAACAAGACGTGTCCCTCGACAAGGTCTTTATGGATGTCGCGGCGTATAACGAGCGGGTCATGGGACCGGCTCATGTGTACAACGTGGTGGACGAAGCCATGAAGACAGCCATTGCTAGACGTTCGGTGGCCCATATCACCATTCCCAAGGACATCCAAAAATGGACCTCTGAGGGACCGCGCTCTTCCACGAACATTCCGCAGCACAGCGGCGATATCTCCAGCGATACGCGGCCGCTGCCGCCGAAAGCCCTAGTCGAATATGCGGCAGAGATCATTAATGCCGGATCCAAGGTGGCAATTCTAGCGGGGCAAGGCTGTCTCACTGCACGCAATGAAATATTGCAATTGGCTGAAACTGTAGGCGCCCCGATAGTGAAGCCGCTGTTAGGAAAAGCGGTGGTGCCTGATGATAGCCCTTATACCACCGGAGGCATCGGATTGCTTGGAACCGCTCCGTCGCAAGAAGTATTGGAAGACTGTGATACGCTGATTATCGCCGGCAGCAGTTTCCCTTACCTCGAATTCTATCCCAAACCAGGTCATGCCAAGGCCATTCAGATTGACATTGATTCTTCAAGAATCGGCCTTCGCTATCCAGTTGAGGTCGGCCTTGTCGGCCGGTGTAAGGATGTCTTGCGAGCCTTGCTGCCGCTCATCCAGTTGAAGACGGATCGCAGTTTTTTGGAACAGGCGCAAGCACGGATGACGAAATGGAATGCGTTGATGGACGAGCGAGGGACACGCATGGATCTACCGTTAAAGCCCCAGGTGGTCGTTCGTCAGGTAAACCAGTTCCTGCATGACGACGCGATCATTTGCTGCGATACCGGCACCGTGACGACGTGGGCTGCCCGTCATATTCACATAAAAGGCGAGATGCAGTTTTCCGCTTCCGGCACGCTGGCCTCAATGGGGAACGGCCTCCCCTATAGCATTGGCGCAGCGGTGGCCCATCCGGGTCGCCAAGTTGTCTGCATAACCGGAGACGGTGGGCTCACCATGCTGATGGGCGAACT
>JBDTSF010000014.1:0-8310 GCA_039931295.1 Nitrospirota bacterium
TCGGGTATTCATGGATTAGACCAGAAATCTCTTGAAGGAGTTCACCTATGACATTATCTTCAGTTTCCATCTATTCCCTCCACAGCGGCACCAACAAAAAACCCCATAGCGCAGGCGCCATGGGGTCTTGCGCGGGAAACCCGCTATACGAAACGGTTACCCTTGGTAGGCCTGCCCCAGCGCGGCGGACTCACCTTTATTGGACATGAGCTGTCCGGTGGCACTGACGGCCTGCATGGTGATGGCATAATGCTTGGCCGCGTCGCAGACGATCACGCAGAGTTCACAGCCTTTACAGCGGTCGATGATCACTTCGGCCACCATTTTGGTCGGATTGAGGTCGAGGCAATTGGCCTCAGGACAATACATGATGCACAGTCGGCATCCCTTTTTGGCCACGCATTTTTCGTCGATGACTTGCGCTACGTTATACATGCGAGCTGGTTCCTTCTCTCTCGTTACGCCGCTACGGCAGGATTGCCGACTCGCAGCTCATACTGATTCTTCTCGGCCCACGCGCTGGCGATGTCGTAGGCTGCCTTTACTGTTGCCAGGTTCTTGGCCAGCAGCATTTCCTTCTTGGCGAATTTTTTCTTAATCGCTTCATCCAAGGAGGCGGTTCCACCGGATGCGACGAACTTTTTCCCGAACCGTTCCTGTAAGGCGCCATCCAGAGATTCCATTGAGACGCACTTGGTAATGCCTGCGACCGATCCGATCATCGACATATTCGTCGATAACTCGGTGCCGGCCACCTCGATTGCGAGTTCGGTTCCTGCAATGTAAAATACCTTTACGTTCAGATCCTTGAGCCGCTCAATATCATCGGCCGACAGAAGCTCCTGGTCGGAGTTGATAACGACGAGGCCGCCTTCTTTCACGCCGGAATAGAAGGGCATGGTATAGCTCTTCCCCATAGTGATGACCTGGGGATGAAAGACCTGAATGACGTCGGGAAATACTAATTCGCCACGGTCGTAGATTCGTTCGATGCCGATTCGGCAATAGCTCTCCGCCGGCGCCATGCGTTTCTCGGCGCCGAAGAAGGGATTGGAGATCGAAAATTTGCCGTCGCGGTTGGCAGCCATGGCCAGGACATGCGCAGCAGTGACAGCGCCCTGCCCGCCTAATCCCGACATCCGGATGTTCAGTCTTTTCTTGATCATAATCGTCTCTCCTCCAGAATCGGATTAGGCCCCCTGAGAGGCAAGCTGTTTTGCAGCGGCCTTCTTTTCCTTGTCTTTGGCGGCTATCTCTGCCAGGAGTTGCTTGGCTGGTTCGCTCATATACTCTTTGTAGGCGAACCGCTCGGTCGGTTTTTCAGAATCCCGCATTTCCTGGAGCCCTTCCATACTGTTCTTCCCGATTTCGAGAATGCATGGCGTATAGAGCTGGAGATAAGTCGGGCCGATTTCTCGCGAGATCATGACTGCGTTCCGGACTACCTTTTCCACAAGGGATGGCTTGCTGACGGTGCATTGAACCACATAATGGCAGCCTGACTCGCGTGCGATTTCAGGCAGACGGACCTTGTCGAAGAGTTTTCCGACCGGCGCCATCTTGGCGACAAATCCTTTTTGCATCAGACCGCTCTCCTGGCCTCCGGTATTGGCGTACAGTTCGTTATCGAAGCAGATAGTGGTGAACTTCTCCTGGCGGAACCAAGCTTGGAGTGTCATATCGAGACCGATATCGACGGTGGCACCGTCGCCGGCGAGTACAACCACATCTTTCGTCCGTCCAGGAAAGCGAACGCTTAAGGCGCGCTTCAAGCCGGAGGCGATCGCGTTTTGGTTGCCGAAGAGAGAGTGAATGTTATGCACGGCCACCATGGGGAACACCAGGCTGGTACAGCCGGTGGACCCAACCATGACTGTGTCTTCGGGGTTCGGCAATGAGGCGAGGATATATCGGAAGGCCATGGACTCGGGGCAGCCTGCACAGAGGGAGTGCTGCTCTATCAGTTCCTTGCTGTTGCCGATATCTTTCCAGCCCCGGTCTTCTTTGCCGTAGGTTGCGCTTTTGACCAGGTCTTGGTAGTCAGATGGCATAATGTCGTATAGGTCATCCGAAATCTTGATACGTTCTTTGCTCATATTGGCCTCCTCGGTGCGTACGTCTTATTTAGCTTCAGGTCGGTTGTTTTTGCTGTAGCTGTATAGATACGATCAGCTGCCTCGACCGGCCATCGACATGCTGCGCATGCCGAGCAGGTTCTTGATTTCTGAGACAATAATTTCCGGTGGCATCGTCATACCTCCGCAGACACGCGGACCGGCGTTTACACGGTCACTGTTCGGGATGGTAGCCTTAATTTCCTTTGCCAACCACCCGGTCACATTGAATTCCGGGACGATGATGTGCTTAGCATTTTTTGTGGCTTCACGGATTTCCTCGCCTGGCCAAGGTCGCAAGGACTTGATCTTTACCAGACCGCAACGGATGCCTTCGTCCTCAAGGAGTCGGATGGCTTCACGGCCTTGCGATACTGCCGTACCAGAGGAGACGATAATGACCTCGGCATCGGTATTTTCCGTCTCGATCAACCCGTTTATCCACTTGATCGTGTGCTTGCGGGACCGCTCCACTGCCGCCCAGACTTCTTGCTGCCAGGAAGCGTGGGTGGCATAGCTGATGTAGTTGCTCTTCATGACAAACGGATCGCGCATCATCCGGACCGGCGGACATTCCATGTCCATACAGGGCACGGGCGATCGGTATGGGTCGTAGGGTGGAAGACACATGTCGGCTGGGGTGAGATTGACTACGTCCTTGGTGTGCGTCACGAAGAATCCGTCGCAGCACAGCGCCAAGGGGAGGTGCACATCAGGCTCTTCCGACACCATATAGCCTTTGAGGATCCAATCGAAGAAGTCTTGTGCCGTTTCTGCGTGCCAGACGAGCATGCCGGTATTCAGAAGATAGGCAATCTCTAGCGTATCTGGCTGAATTGATAGGGGAGAGTTGATGCCACGGCAGGTGACGATCATCTGAATCGGCAACCGTGCCCCTGACCACATTGGGAAGTTCTCCATTGCGCGCATCGTGCCTGGTCCCGCGGTCGTCGTAAACACGCGAGCCCCGCCGAAGGCCGCTCCCGCGCATTGCGACATGACAGCGAATTCGCTCTCGCCGCGGAAGTAGTCGCCGATGTAACCCTCGGCAAAGAGCTCGCCGATCAAGGCGGCCGCTTCGCTCTGCGGTGTAATCGGGTACGCGATCATCACGTCACAGCTGGCCCGCCGGAGCGCTTCCTTGATGACCTCGCTGCCCGTATAGAACGATGGCGTGCGTGGCGCTTCGTTCATCATTTTCCAGGTGTCGGTAAAGGTCTGCCCTTTTTTATTTTTTGTGCCGATGACTGAATGTGTGTCTGCCATGATGTAGGCTCCTTTCACTGTCTTCAGAACCCCAAACCCTGTCGCTTAGTTTGAGGCTCCGCTCTTGGCTGATGTCAGCCGTGGTTGAACCGTCCCTTTTAATCTTTTCACAGCATCAGCCAACCGCATAATCTTTTCAACGGACGCGTCGCGGAAGGACAGCATCGCATCTTCATGACCGGCTTGAGCACACATGGCAATGGTGTAACAGGATGTACCGCCCCGAATGATTTTGAGCGACAAATTGGCTTGATGGCAGTGGACCCCGATGAACATACAGCAGTCGATTTTATTGTGCCAGATAGTCAGATTCGGGTGATTGGGGTTGATTTCGACTTCAGGATTGATCTTCGGATATTTGGGGCGATAGTCAGGCATCGGAATCAACATGGGGGTTTGCCCAGGCTGCACGCATTCCTTGAGCGTGTTGTACAAGTGGCGGATGGCCGTGGCCTTCTTGGCCGCTTTCTCATTCCATGCCCACAGGACTAAGGGGCCGGGAAAGAGGGTTGGCACTTTGGCCATAAGAAATTGCTTCGCTGCTTCTTCGTAGGCTTTTTCCTCGGGGACGATCACACCATTTATATGAGCCTCTCCGGGGTTTGGTAAACGAATGCCCATACTGGCAGCTGATGGGGGAAGGAAATGTTCTGGCCCTGGAAGGACACGATACTGAGTCATTGCAGCATACTCTCCGACAAGGGGTTAATGAACGAAAAACACATGTTCTCAGGCAATGTCAGCCTAGACCACTCTAAGCTTTTTCTATGTCCCCTGCAACCTTGCAGAAGACCTACTGCCAAGAAATTTGGGGCCATTGAACGGCGGAGACTTAGGCCTTTTGTCCTCAGATTCTGGCTTTATCAAGGGGCGGCAAAATACAGCGCATTTAGCGCACATTTTAAGCGCTCACATTATAGGGGCGGCCCATCTGGTCTGTCAAATCAATCGGTCAGAGTTGGGCTGTATAGAGGGAGGTCAATTGTGTGTGTGACGGTCCCGCGAAATCGACCAGCTGCGCAGTATTACGGCAATTGCTCACAAGCCTGAACGGATCCGATGACGCAGGCTCGGTCAAGGTCTTCTTTGGCGAGCCAACCTTGCAACCGTGCTTTGTAAAGTTTCGCTCTGGTCACTAGCGCGGCAGTATTAGTAGGGTCAACCCTAATCACAGTGGATAAATCTTCAATCGCTTGTTCCGGTTGATTTAATTTAAGGTAAATTTCGCTCCGTAGTATATAGGCCTCTATTTGATCGGGGATCCAACTTTCAGGTGTTTGAGGGTTGAGGAGTTTCTTCAGCGTGGCTAGCGCCTGACGCCAAGATTTAGCGTCAGCCTGACGGCGAGCTTGCGTCGTGTATATGCCTATGAGTGGCTGGCGTGCGATATCGGCAAATGGATCAAGCGAGAGGGCTTGCTGGTATGCCTCGGCTGCTTTATCCAATTGTTTCAACCATGTGAACACATTTCCTTTCCCGACCCATGCCCATACGTTCTTGGCATCAAGTGCGATCGCACGATCGAAGTCTATTTTCGCCTTGTCCAGATAGTCCGCATAGTCTGAGGTCTGACCCCGTTGGGAAAACGCCAGCGAGACGAGTTGGAGGTAGGTCTGTCCACGCACAATCAACGGATCGGCATAGTTATCATCAAGGGTGGCGGCATCGGTGCTGAGCTGGATCTTGTCCCGCAGGTTCGATGTATGGAGAGCAGTCTCAAGTATAGTGCGTGCCTGTTGATATGAGGCGGGTTTTCCATTCGGATCGATTGCCAACATTCGGACGCCGATCGGCTGTTGTTGAAGCTCTTGGATCTGCGCCCGTAAATGGTGGTTTTCCTGCTGAAGCCGATGAAAGTGTTGTGTAAGCTGCTGATTGGATTGAAATCGGCGGATGGCTTCCGCCAAACTGCCCATATCAACTGTGGCACGAATGCGCACGAAGAAGATGGGCCGGCCCAGCTCGAAGGAGCGCTTGGATTCCAGGATTTCTGTTTCGGTGACCGCTGCGGCAATCGTTCTAATTTCCAGCGAACTGGTTTGCGTACTTTTCCCGCCCAGCTCTTTTTCGATATCGTGAAATGTCGATTCGAGATAGAGACCCGCTTCTTCCACCGCGTTGCGTTGGGCTCGTTGGAGGACTTTTTCCTCTGCGTTGGCTAATGTGTCGCCATCCGCCATGACATAGTGGCCGTCAGCAATGACGGTTTTCGTGGAGGCGCTGAACGCTGGGGTTTCCCATAGTAAAAGGAGGGTGAAAAGGAAGTGGTAGAGTAATCGCCAATATCGTCCCATTAGATAACTATACCCTACCGCGCAATGGCGTTAGGAGCGATGCAACTGGATTGGGCAAAGGGGGTAGGAGTTAAAGGACGAGCGATAGGTTTTGACTATTGTTCTTTAGGGAAGATTTGAGTAAAGGGGTGAACCTCAACCCGTTCGAAGACACCGTGGACGGTATAGGGGTCTTCACGGGCAAACTGTTGCGCCTCTTCCAATGAGTCTGCTTCGATGACGATAAGACTCCCTGCTTTATCCGTGAGCGGACCGGCCAGCACGACGCGGTTTTGTGCATCAAGGGGTTCCATTTTGGCGAGATGCGCGGGGCGATAAATTTTCCGCTTGGCTTCTCCGTCGGGACCATCGAATCCGAAAATGGCAAATTTCATAAAGTATGTTAGGAAATTGATGGTGAGGATTCTGTTTCAGGCTAGGCCTTCCAGCGGACACCGATCTTTATAGCCAGTGGTTGTTTCATGCCACCAGCGAACTTCTTGTTCCCCAAGTTTCCAGCAAAGATAGACGACTCGACCGTCACGAAAATGAGGGAAGTCACAGAGGCCGGTATCCAGGTCTTTGACCAGGATACCGAGTTCCTGAATCGCTTGAAGATTCGCGCTGACTTGTTGCAGGCCTAAAATATAGAGGTGCCCAACGGTACTTCCCCCACCATATTGGGCCTGAGCACTGGCTTTCTTGATATCTTCTTTCGTCCGGGACAAGACGGCTTTAGCTTGTTGAATAGAAGTTAGCTTAGAATTGAGCTGGGGGATGAGGCGATTAGCCTCGGATAGCGTGAACATTCGCTCGTGTTGTCCGTATTCGTCGTCATGCGCCATGGTGTGTCCCCACTGGTTCTCTCCTTTATCACACCACTCTTTTGTGCTGCAACCAGCAAGCTGCAGAGAAAGTTAGCGTCTCTCATGGTGAATAGGAAGAGGTTCATTGGGTTGGACCAGTTCAGCGTGAAGGTGGTGGTATGAAAAAAAAGATATCCCTGTTGACAAGGAGCCACACGCACGGTATTATTTGCCCACAATCTCAGCTCGATTCAAGGCTATCTCCACACACAAGACTTCCGGGGCACATCTCGATACAAGCCGTAATTGCGTAGAGAATAGAAACGAGTCAACGAGGCATGAGTTCCAGCCTGCAACAATCATCTGCAACCATGAGACAGAGTCGAGCCCTGGTAGCGACATACGATAATAGGTCAGTCCCTCACGGGTCACCCTCTTTATAGTCGATAGACACGACACAATCATCAACGCATTACCATTGCGCTATCATTTAGTTCGCAGACAATTTCCCATGGTTCAACCTGTGCGATCGCTGCAGATAACGATGCAGCTTGGGGCTTGAGAGGATATTCATGGCACAAACGAAGGGGGAGGTTATGCATCTGGCGGAGCTCAAGCAGAAGTCCATCGCCGATCTTAATGAGGTGGCGCGCGATCTGAAGATCGATGGCGCCCCTACGCTGCGAAAGCAGGAATTAATTTTTGCGATTTTGCAGGCGCAGACTGCGAACAACGGCGTGGTCTTCGGCGAAGGTGTACTCGAAACGCTCCCTGATGGGTTCGGATTTTTACGCGCTCCCGATTCGAACTATCTTCCCGGTCCCGACGACATCTATATCTCGCCTTCCCAAATTCGGCGTTTTAATTTACGAACTGGCGACATTGTGTCCGGTCAGATCCGGCCGCCAAAGGAAAGTGAACGGTATTTCGCGCTGCTCAAGGTTGAGAAGGTCAATTACGAAGATCCTGAAGTGTCGCGCGATAAGATTCTCTTCGACAACCTGACGCCACTCTATCCGGAAGAGCGTCTCGTTCTTGAGTTCGACCGTGAAGAATATTGTACGCGCGTGATGGATCTTACAACTCCGATCGGTAAAGGCCAGCGTGGGTTGATCGTCGCAGCTCCCCGAACCGGGAAAACGATGTTGCTACAGGCCATTGCCCGGGCCATTCTAAAAAACCACAAAGAGGTGACCTTGATTGTGTTGCTCATAGACGAGCGACCGGAAGAAGTCACCGATTGGCAGCGGCAAGTGAAAGCCGAAGTCATTAGCTCCACATTCGACGAGCCGGCCCAACGCCATGCTCAAGTGGCTGAAATGGTGCTCGAAAAGGCAAAGCGGTTGGTCGAACATAAGAAGGATGTCGTGGTCCTGCTAGACAGCGTCACCCGTCTGGCGCGCGCCTACAATACGATTGCCCCGCCGAGCGGCAAGGTGTTGTCGGGAGGACTAGACTCGAATGCACTCCAGCGTCCGAAGCGGTTCTTTGGGGCGGCCCGCAACATTGAAAACGGCGGGAGTCTTACCATTATGGCGACCGCACTTGTCGACACCGGCAGCCGGATGGATGACGTGATCTTTGAAGAGTTCAAAGGGACCGGCAACATGGAAGTGCATCTTGATCGCCGTCTGGCCGATAAGCGGCTCTTCCCCGCCATCGATATCAGCCAGTCCGGGACGAGAAAAGAAGAATTGTTGGTGGACAAGGATCGCCTCAACAAAATGTGGATTTTGCGCAAGGTGTTGAGT
This sequence comes from Nitrospirota bacterium, assembly GCA_039931295.1. Lineage (GTDB taxonomy): Bacteria > Nitrospirota > Nitrospiria > Nitrospirales > Nitrospiraceae > Palsa-1315. The sequence continues at coordinate 8,211 of JBDTSF010000014.1, forward strand.
CCACTCGGGACGATGGAAGCCATGGAGTTTCTCATGGACAAGCTCCATGGGACCAAGACCAATCAGGAATTTCTGCAGTCGATGAATCGATAATATCCAG
>JBDTSF010000015.1:0-24786 GCA_039931295.1 Nitrospirota bacterium
GTTCGTTCACTCATGAGCTCTGAGGTTCCTCCAAGCAGTTAAAAAATACATGCACAGCGCTGGCGCATTATAAGTGGCTGATATTGGCCTTGCAAGGGTCGTGGAAGGAAATGACAGCGTGGTTGACGAAAATAGGCAGCAGAAGATCAGGTCGACCGGTTATGATCCCGAGCGGTAGCGCATACGGCAACCGTGAAGAAGGGACAGTTCGATTTCACTGGCGGTCAGGTCGGCGGGGAAATAGGCGCCTGAAATTTTTGCGGCATTGATGCTGGCGCCTTCCAGCCGCGCATTGCGAAAATCGACACTGCGCAGGTCCGCTTGGCGAAAATAGCAGTCGCTGAGATCCAACCCATCGGCGTCGAGCCCTCGTAAGTCGAGACCCCGTAGATCGCACCCCCGCAAGTCGGTCTTCTCTCCGGACGTTTTTTTCGCATTGAATTCGATGATGCAACCTTCGCGCAGTAAGCGATACATAGGGTCGTTCGGAATTCGCAGATTAGATCGGATAGGGTTTGCGCCGTCCATGGGACCTCCAGTGTAGTTGTTGGTTTCAGGTTCCAGCGTTATCCGAGGGGAACGGTGAATATGACCTCATTGCCCTTGTCGTTGTACGCGATGTCGGGAAAGAACGAATGGGCGAGAAAGATGCCTCGTCCACTGGCATCCTCAGTAGGGCACACGTCAATACCCGATTTCATTCGTGACCTCCAGTTGAACCCCTTCCCTCCGTCGGCAATCTGGTACGTTAAGACCTGTTGCCGCTTATCGTAGATGGCGCGGATAGTGACGCGGCGATCTCGAAGGCGGGCATCCTGTCGACGTCGCTGGATCAGCTCATCGTACTCGTCTTTTTCAATCGCCTCAATCTTGTCATGATATCGGAGTTCGAGGCAGCCATGCTCGACCGCGTTCATGACGAGTTCTTGCAACGCGGCTCGAAGATGGAGCTGTCGCGACTCCATCAGCCCCATCGCCGTCCCTTGAATAAGCCAGGTCACCGTGCTCTCGACGAAACTCGGGTCAGTACCTATGACCAACACATACTCCAGACGTTCGACGCCCGGCGCGTCATTCACTGAAGTGGGCAGCCGATGGATCGCCCGCTGCAGAACCTGTGCGAAGGCCTCCTCATCAATCGGCTGTTGCACATAATCGAGGGCGCCGGCGCGCAGCCCTTCCATCGTCGATTTGCCCTGACCTGCGTCGGTCAACAGCACGACGGGGCAGGTCGGGCGACGTTCACGAATTTGCTTCACCAGCATGAGTCCGTCCTGTTCCGGCAAAAAGAGATCCGTCATCACAATATCGGGTTGCGTCATATCAAAGGTCGACAATCCGAGCGCGGGAGTCGAAGCAGAAATCACCGAATGCCCCTGCGCCTTCGCATGCTCCAATATTATTGCCTGGGTGTTGGCATTGTCGGCAACAACGAGCAACGTACGCGCCGGTCTGTGCCACTCCGTGATAGCAATCATGATGGAAATCCTCCGGCGGTTAATTCCCGAAGCACGACATGCACTCCGGTCAAACAGTCTTCGGCATCTGGACAGACTGACGAGGCCTCAGCCAATCCCCGGCCCACTTAACTCTTCCAGTCGTTTCGTGCGCTCGAACAGACGCGGCTTCGCTTCGCATGCTCCAGTGTCACAGACTGGGCAGCGACATTGTCGGTAACGACGAGCAACGTACAAGCCGGTGTGAGCGATCCAGTCGTGGCATCATGAGGGAACTCCTCCGGCGATCAATTCCCGAAGCTTGTCATGCACGTCTGCCAATCGCGCCTCGACGTCTGCACAGACCGGCGAAGCCTCAGCAAATTTCCCCTGCCGTCCCAACTCTTCTAGTCGTTTTGCGCACTCGAAGAGACGCGGCGCACACATCTCCATGACGGACCCCTTGAGCTTATGCGCAGCAGCCGCCAGCCCAGCACAATCCTGCCGCTCCAACGCCGCGCGAGCCGCCGCAGCTTCCTTCGGGCTTTCTTGTAGAAAGAGCCCGGCCAAGGTGAGGAACAAAGCCCAATCTCCGTCCGCTCGGTTCAACGCCTCGGGAAGGTCAATGACCGCCATCTTATCCATTGACTGTGCCTTTCCGGTAATCAGTCAGTTCAATTCCCACGACCGCCGCATCGTCCGGAAAGTGTTGCGCCTGTTGCCAACCTCGGGCTGCTGCAAAGCTAGAGGCGATTGTCGCTGACAGAGACGTCTGCTTCCCCGCATCAATCGTCTCTTGAAAACGGCCGCGCCCCCAGAGCTCTCCGCTTGGAGAGGGCACCTCATAAATCCCATCGCTCAATAGAAACAATCGATCTGCCGCCTTCAGTGAAACGTGATCGTTTGCAAACCGCGCAGACGGATCGAACCCAAGAGGAAATGAGGCGTGTGTAAGCCATCGGGAAGGATACTCAGCCGAGCTGATCAGTGCACCGGGATGGCCGGCAGAGGCATAGGACAGGCTCAGTGTCGGCAAATGGAGCTGTCCCACCCACAGGGTGAAATACTCTCCATCGGCACTTAAGGGAAACCGCCGATTGGCCTCGAACAACACCATCTCAGGATTGTACGACCCGAGTAGTTGCAGCATATTCTCCGCCCGCAGAAACGTCATCAACGAGGCCGAGCGGAGCGCGGCGGCAACCCCATGCCCCGAGGCATCGAGAATATAGAAGCCGAGATGGTCGGCATCGATCGTCATCACATCGAACAGATCGCCGCCCAACATCAAGGACGGTTGATACTCCCACGCCAGCGTGATACCGAAAGCCGGGCTTCCTTGCGACGGAAGCAGCGAATGGACGAACGCAGCCGCTGTTTGGAGATCGGCCTCCGTTTCTGCCTGTTTTTTCTCAAGCAACAGCATCGACGATTTCAGTTCCTCGCCAGTCGTTTCTAACTTTCGCACTAATCGGCTGGTGCGCAGACCGGCCAGCACCCGGGCGATAATTTCCTGTTTGCTGGCCGATTTACTCAGAAAGTCATCAGCGCCTCGTGCTAAACCTTCGGCAATCTGTGCCGGTGTATCATGGGCAGTCATCAGAAGAATCTGGCTCGATTTCAACAGAGGATCACGACGAACGGCATCACAGAACATCAGCCCATCCATCTCCGGCATCATCCAATCGACGATGAGAAGATCCGGGCGTGTGCGCCTGGCCACATCAAGACCCACTCGCCCATTCTCAGCTTCAAGGACTCGATACCCCAGTCGCGTCAGCCGCGCAGCCATACTGGTCCGCGCGACCGGTTCATCTTCAATAAGAAGGATGGCCGCCGCAGGCGTCTCCGGTCCTGCAGAGGGGTTGGAAGCCTGCCCAATACGTGACACGACGTGTGAACTCATGACGCTCCGTAGCTCTTAAACCATGACTATGCGGCACGCGCGATCAGCGCGTCCTTCTCGTTTTCATAGATGGGAATCATCTTAGGAATATTGGCTAGGCTCATGATCTCCCGCACATAGCTTTGCGGTTTCAGTATACTGATCTGTGCCTGCTGCAGTTTGAAGTTCTGCGACACAAGGACAAGCAATCCGAGTCCTGCGCTGTCCACAAACCGGACCTGCTCCAAATTCACAATGAGGTGTCGACAACCAGCCTGTTTCGCCTTTTCGACCGCCGCCTTAAACACAGCTCGATTGGCATAGGTTAAGTCTCCTACGACATCCAAAATTATTGCATGCGGCACGACGCGTTCGTTGATTTGCATAGTCTCATCCTTTCTTGGGCATTATGAGAAATGGTCTCCCGTACTCGACTTGATTGAAGCGGCTGATCATTGATTTCTTGTGTCACGCTTTATGCTTCCCGTATCACCTTCAGCCGTCACATCCTCCTAGATATTAGAGACATAGGCCACAATCGCCGCGGGAATCTCCGCCAGCGGTAATATCTTATCCACTCCCCCCAACTTGATCGCTTCCTTCGGCATACCAAAGACCACGCAACTGGCTTCATCCTGCGCGATCGTAAACGCACCGGCCTGTTTCATTGTCAACATTTCCTTGGCCCCATCGCCGCCCATGCCGGTCAGGATCACTCCAACCGCGTTGGCGCCGGCGTACTGAGCAACGGAGGCAAACATTACATCGACCGATGGGCGATGGCGATTCATGGGAGGATCTTGATTGATGCGCACCGTATACCGGGCGCCGCTCCGAACCAGAGTCATATGATAACCGCCCGGCGCGATCAACGCGTGGCCGGGCAGTACACTGTCGCCTTCTTCGGCTTCTTTCACAGAAATTCTACATAAGCTGTTCATGCGGTCCGCCCACGTCTTCGTGAAGTGTTCGGGCATGTGCTGCGTGATTAAGATCGGAGGCGTATTCGGCGGCAACGCCACCAGCACATCCTTCACCGCTTCAGTTCCTCCCGTAGACGCGCCGATCGCAATGATCGTATCCGTCGTCTTAATCATCGCCGTCAGGGGTGTGGCGCGAGAGACTGGAGATTCAGCTGCCTCCCTCCCCCTCACCTTCGCCTGCGCGGCTGCCTTGATCTTGGCAATAAGACCCTGGGCGACCTCCTCCATTCCTTCGCGTAAATCAATTTTAGGTTTAGTAATGAAGTCCACTGCGCCCAACTCCAACGCGCGCAAGGTCGTTTGGCATCCAGCTTCCGTCAGTGAACTCACCATCACCACCGGCATCGGGTGCCCGCGCATCAATTTCTCAAGAAAGGTCAACCCGTCCATTTTAGGCATCTCGACATCAAGGGTGATCACATCAGGATTGAGCGCTTTGATTTTCTCGCGAGCGATAAAGGGATCGGGAGCCGACCCGATGACCTCGATCCCGGGGTCTTTTGACAGAAGCGTAGCCAGCACTTGCCGCATCAGCGCTGAGTCATCAACTGTCAGTACGCGAATTTTTGCCATAGGTCTCCTCGTCTCTCGTCACTGTGAAGCATGACGTGTGTCAATCCGGAACGACATACGCTTTACGAACGACGTGACGCGTCGTTTAAAACAACGTGACATCCTCTACAGGCTGTTGCGCCCGCTGCTTGATTTTCGACGCGTATTCGTTCTCCCGTTCGAAAACGGTCCGATTCTTGATACGCTCGATTTTCTTCATCAACACCCGCCCAGAGTCGGTAAAGTAATACACCTTTCGGGGAAACACATCGCCAAGATCGGTCTTGGCGGTGACAAGTCCTTCGCTCCTCAAATACCCGATCACCCATTTCGCGTTGTTTGCGCCGACATCAATATTGCCTTCATAGATCTTGCCTGCGCCGAAGAGTTTGATTTCCAGGCGACTTTTGATTCCGCCCCGTTTGATAATTTCATTGATCAATGATTCCATCGCGTACGATCCATACCGCGTCGATTCTCCCCACGAATCGTGTCCCGTCTCCTTTGGCTCCGGGAGCATGAAATGATTCATGCCGCCCACTCCGACGATCGGGTCGCGAATGCAGGCAGAAATACAGGACCCGAGGACGGTATGCACCACCATCGGCTCTCGACTGACGAAAAATTCCCCGGGAAGGATTGAGGCGATCTCGTGAGGAAAACGATTGTCACGCATGCGCCGGATGTGAGCGAAGGCATCGCATGAGGCGCCAGGCGACGGAGGGGCCGGAGTGTTGGTCATCATGCTCGATGCGTCCTCTTCAATATTGCCTTCTTACGCGTCATATCGCCTTTTGGTAGATCGTAGGGGCAATGGACTTAAAGGAATGGGCCACCCACTGGAGGCTTTCGGAATGCCCGATGAACAAATAGCCCCCGGGTTTGAGATAGTGATGAAACTTATTCACAAGCGTTTCCTGAGTCGGACGATCGAAATAAATCATGACGTTTCGGCAGAAGATCAGGTCAAGCGGGCTCTTGATGGGGAAACGATCGTCCATCAGATTGAGACGCCGGAATGTAATCGCGTTTGCAAGATGCGGTTTCACTTTGAAGAGCCCGGTTTGATCACCCCGCCCGCGTAGAAAGTGACGTTTGATGATTTCTGGGGGAACGCCGCGAAAGCGGTCTTCGTCGTACAAGCCCGACACAGCCTTGGCGAGAACACGGGTCGAGAGGTCAGAGGCCAGAATTTTGTAATCCCACTGGGTGGGATCCCTAACGTGATCAAAGAGAGTCATGGCGATCGTGTAGGGCTCTTCCCCGCTCGAACAGGCCGAGGACCAGATTCTTATGCGTTTCGCGGATGCCAGCTCCGGAATGATCCGTTCTCGCAAAAAGTCGAAATGTTTGGGTTCACGGAAAAAATCAGTCTTGTTCGTCGAAATCAAATCCAGCATTTGTGTGAATTCTTCATTGGTCGGATCCTTCGTGACCTTTGCGTAATATTCCGAGAAGGTCGTCAACTCAAGGTCGCGAAGCCGCTTCGAGAGGCGGGAGGCCAACAGCGTTTGCTTTTGTTCGCTCAGAGAAATACCGCTCTCATCGTAGATCAACGTACGAAACTGTTGGAATTCTTCAGCGGTGATCGAGAAATCCATTATTAGACCTCACTGCAGTCCGTGCACCTGAATGCAAGCCACCGGCTGGCTTCTTGGCTGATCCAGTATCGGTGGATGTCCGTGGATACTGAAGCAGTGATGGTCACTAGGTTTCATTAATGTCGATACCAAAGGAGGTGCCTTATCAGACGAAGACTGAATTGGTTGCCGAGCAAGAAGAGAGGCGGCAATTATTGCCGCCTCTCTTCCCCGAGCCCCCCGCATAGAGAGATACATCTGGAAGCCAGACTATGACGGTTGGCGTTCTTCGAGAGTCGACGGCGCCTCCGTTCCCTGATCCTTATCAGGAATCCAGCGGACGAGCGCCTGCCGAAGGGCATTGGCCGTAACAGGTTTGCTGATATAGTCGTCCATTCCCGCTGCTAAACAGGCCTCGTGATCTCCCTGCATCGCGTTGGCCGTCATGGCGATGATCACGATGCGCCGGGGAGGCGCGGCGTTCGTATCTTGCGATGGGTCTCTCGTTCCTCGTATCTCAACTAACTGTTTCTGTTTCAGGCGTAACGCCTCGTCTTTCCTGATTTCAGCCGTCGCAGCAAATCCGTCCATTTCGGGCATCTGACAATCCATAAAGACGGCTGTATAGTTTCTCTGTGCGAGCGCATTGAGTGCTTCCACGCCATTGGCCACGACATCGACACGATAGCCCAACTTTTCCAACATCCTCGCTGCAACTTTTTGATTGATAATGTTGTCTTCCGCCACGAGGAGGCGACCGGCCAAGGCGGTCTTGGTCTCGGCGAGGCTGTGTCGAGTGACGAATGGGGGAGAAACCTGGGCGGCGGATCCTGGGTTTGAACCCATGATCAGCGCCAGACAGTCGAAGAGCTGGGACTGATGGATCGGTTGGGTAAGATAGGCAGTAATACCGGCTTCGCGTGCCTTCATGGCGTCCCCGCGTTGTCCGACCTGCGTTAAGAGCACTAGGCGCGTCGAGTTCAACATGGGGTTGGACGTAATTGTCCGCGCAAAATCAGCCCAATCTGTCCCGGCGAGCTGATCGGAAAGAATCGCCAGATGGTAGGGCATCCCGGAATCCGACGCTCGTTTCAGCAAGATGAGCGCGTCAGCCTCGCTTTCAGCAATGTCACAGTGCATATTCCAATTGGTGAGGTACCGCTCAAGCACGTGTCGTTGCGCTCCTCGACTGTCGACGACACACACGCGGCAATTGCGGATATCTTCACAGGGAATGAAGTCGATCTGCGGCGAGCGCGCTTGCTTTGCAAGGCGGACCGTGAACCAGAAACGGCTGCCTCTGCCCGACTCACTCTCTACCCCGATCTCCCCGTCCATCGCCTTGGCAAGCTGTGAACAAATCGAGAGACCCAAGCCGGTTCCGCCGTATTTTCTGGTAATCGACCCATCCGCTTGCGTAAATGGTTGGAACAACTGCTTCTGCTTCTCCGGATCAATGCCAATTCCCTGGTCGGTGACATCAATCCGCAGCACGACTTCTTCGTCGTGTTCCGCCTGATTGATGACACAGACCTTCACGTCGCCTTGTTCGGTGAACTTGATCGCATTGCCTACGAGGTTGGTGATGATCTGGCGCAAACGCCCGGGATCTCCGCGCAAGGCCGTCGGCACGTTCGAGTGCAAGAGACAAGAAAGGTGCAACCCCTTCTTGTGTGCGCTGTCGGCCAAGAGATCGACCGCCTCTTGAACCGCATGACGCAAATGGAAATCGATAATCTCAAGCCTGAGCTTTCCCGCTTCGATCTTTGAGAAGTCCAAAATGTCGTTGATGATGGCAAGCAGGTCCTCACCGCTTTTCCGGACCGTTTCCGCAAACTCGCGTTGCTCGGCGGTCAAATCCGAATCCAACAACAGACCAGTCATGCCGATCACCCCATTCATAGGGGTCCGAATCTCATGGCTCATTGTCGCAAGGAATTCCGACTTGAGCCGTGAGGCCTCGAGCGCGCTGTGAATGGCATCGCGGGATGACGCCTCAGCACGTGCCATGGCCATCTCATTTGTCCGCCATGCGGCAAGGATACCGGCGCAAGAAAAGCCAAGAAAGCTCGCATGAATCAAACCCCACTTCCATGGGTGAGCCCAGGCCTCGGGGTGGTTGTAGACATGATGCGGCCAGAACACGCCGCCGATGCCATGTTGGATTCCAACGTAGCCGATCGCTAACAGAAACGGAGGCCATGTTTGATAGAGCGCCAGAAATGGTAGGAGCGCAAAATAGTGAAAATGCATTTCAATAAGGCCACCAGAGACATGGACCAGCCAGGCGGAAGAGGTCATCAATCCGAAGCTGATCAACAAGGATCTCAACAGTCGGCTACAGAATTTCAACCAGGCAAGGGCCGCGAAGACAGCAAGGCTGGACCAGACCCCGAAGCTTTCCACAAGTGAGTAGCCATGCAAGAAAGCAAATGCAGCCAACGCGAACGCATGTGCCACGAGGAGAATGAGGAGAAATCGATGGCGATAATGCCAGATCTCGTCAGGAAGGGCTGTGCCTTTCGGAATATTGTCACGGATGGCTGCGAGCAGCCGAGCAACCATTGATCGGACAAGACTATCTGGGTTGATATCGAGAATCATGCTTATGAAATAAAATACACTGGATACACACGGCCATTGTTTCTACGCCCATCGCAACGAATGGCCGGTCACATCCGAATTGACGGCAATCTGGATCGCAATACTCTTCGGTCAATTCGTGGGCGTTCTTGACCAGGAGATCAATCGAATGCCAGCGGGAATCGAGTAGCGCAGTTCACTTCTATGGTTCACGTTGTCAGATCGCCGCTCTCAAAAACTTGACACCAGAACCTCGCAACTCTGACCCGAGAGCCGCTTCAGTTCATGCCGCAGGATTCGATTGAGACTGTATCTGCGCCTGGAGTACCCGTTCCAATTCTTGAAGCGTCTTCATTAAGGCTTGGCATTGCGACCGAGCTGGCAACCCATATCCCATCCACTTCGAATACCACTGCGAGAATTGCTGGGCGCCCAGCATGGAAGCGCTTTCTGCGAGTTCTGTCAGCACACGACCAAGATTTTTTGAAATAGGCTCGGCGGAGGCTCCTTGCTCTAGCATCACAATCGGAATGGTCTCGGCCAGTTGGGCCGCAAACGCATTGACGAGATCATGATATTCCGCTAGTCCGAGGCCTAATCTGTCCATTATTTTGCGACTGGTAAGAAGAACGACCGGTTGCGATCGAATCAGGTGCTCAACCCGCTTAATCAACTCTTGTTTGTCGATGGGTTTAACCATGAAGCCATCGCACTTTACACCCTGTACCCGTTTGACGGTTTCTAGATCCGCATGCGCTGATGCGACAAGAATGGGAACATGGTCAAATGTCGGCAGGGCTCTGAGCTTCACAATAAACTCCAACCCATCCATTTCCGGCATCATATAATCAGTGATGATCAACTGAAGCTCGGGTATTTCCGACACAGTCGACAGTGCTTCTTTGCCATTCCTGGCTACCACAGTCTGATACCCCTCTGCCTGAAGCATGAGTGCTAACAACCGAGCGTTGACTGGATTATCCTCAATAATCAGAATGGACATCGTGCTCGTTCCTTGCTGTGTATTCTACGCGGCTGGACAACTAGGGGGTCGCGAGTTCGTACCTCATGAATGCGAGAACGGCATCGTCGCAGTACACTGTAGCGACTTCGCTCTCTGAATTAGAATGTCTACCTACATGCTGTCACTCAGATGTCTGCTGGAATGAAGTAGGTCCCCCATCAGCATCCCTTGAATTCGCGACGATCACGCTCGTTCCACCACTACTGGATTAACCACTATTTGGCCGTCTGCACGATGGCCGCATACCATCCAAGGCCGTCATATTCCTGGTAGCCTAGAGTCTTTGCAAACGCGATCAACTCATGATTGGCATTGACATAATGGCCTGTCCGTTGTCCTTTATGTTCCAGCATGAACGGCAAAAGGACTCCACTATTGTCTGATGCCGCAATGACGCGCAGACTGCTATCCAGCAACAAGACCCGGCTGCGTTTCCATAAGTCTTCAGATAATGTCGGCTCTGTCCGAACAATACTAGTGGCCTGATCTTCCCAGTTGAACACCACGCCAAGAACACCGACTATCTTTCCGTCTATTTTTCCTTTTTTACGAACCGCGGCGGCATACACCGCCACCAATTTTTCGTCATGGAGCGGCGAGTGTGCGATATCATCGGCCACATATTGGTCGCCGCTCGTCGTCACCATTGCCTTCTGGAACCAAGGTAATTGTGAAATATTGGCGCCGGTTACCTTCGGGTATTTAGCCGGCTGTGAGCAGGCAATAATTTTCCCATCAATCCCAACCAATACAAGATTCAGATACACGGAATAAAAACGATTGATCAGGCCAAGGCGTTCTATCGCATGATCAATGGATGCTCGATCCAGCGATTCTAAACAGCGGAATAACGCCTCATCCGTCGCCCACCAACGAACATCCGCGGTACGTTCATACAAGTTGCGGACGATGAGCTGCACCAGAGTCTGCGACATTTCCGAGAGACGATCGCACTCTTTTTCGGCGAACTGACGCTGTAACTCCCCCGTTTCCGACCGTATTGCGCCCAGGTCTTTTGAGGCGGTGGCGGCTTGGTCGGCAAGATTTTTTACTTCGCTGGCAACCACAGCAAATCCTCTACCGGCATCACCTGCTCGAGCCGCTTCAATGGTCGCGTTGAGCGCAAGGATATTGACTTGGCTCGTGATTCGTTGGTTCACGAATATATGGTTTTCGATCCTCGTTTCTATGTTACCGATGATGTCTTCGATACTCAGGCTGCTCATGCGCGCACCTTTCAATCAACACCCTCTTTAAAATTCTTCAAACTCCTCTTCATTCCTGCGGGAGTCTTTCTTATTGCCGACGCCGACCGGTGTTTTGTCTTCCGCATGGCTAGAGCTCGCTGTGTTGACCATCGGATTCGATAGCGCGTGATGCGCATCTTGTGGAGCATAGTGTGTCGCGGCTTCGTGCTTTTCGCTCGACGCTTGAATTGTTCCGTTCATCCTAAATACACCCACTTGCCGCATCAGTTCCCGCGCCTGTTCTTTCATGGACTGGCTGGCTGAGGTGGTTTCCTCCACCAGCGCGGCATTCTGCTGGGTCGTCTCGTCCATCTGCATGATCGCCTTGTTCACCTGATCAATCCCGCTCGCCTGTTCCTGGGAGGCTGCCGAGATTTCGGCAATGATATCCGTCACCCGCTTCACCGAGCCCACAATCTCCGCGAGCGTCTTGCCGGATTGATCCACCAGCTCACTCCCGTCGGTCACCCGTTGGATGGACTCATTGATCAAGCCCTTGATCTCCTTGGCGGCCGTCGCCGATCGCTGCGCCAGGTTGCGGACTTCCGATGCCACCACGGCAAACCCTCGCCCATGCTCGCCTGCTCTGGCCGCTTCTACCGCCGCGTTTAAGGCCAAGAGATTCGTCTGGAAGGCAATCTCGTCGATCACGGTAATAATATCGGCAATCTTCTTACTGCTTTTATTGATCTCGCCCATCGCCTCGACGGCTTTGGTCGTAACGGCGCCACCTTTGTTGGCCACATCGCGGGCCGCTATGGCCAACTGGTTCGCCTGCTTGGCGTTGTCGGCATTCTGCTTCACCGTGGAGGTCATCTCTTCCATCGCCGACGACGTTTCCTCCAGCGACGAGGCCTGTTCGCTGGTCCGCTGCGAGAGGTCCTCGTTCCCCTTGGTAATTTCTTCCGCCCCCGTCGTCACGCCCTCCGCGGCGCTACGCACGGTAGTCAGGGTCGTCGTCAGATTGGTGATGGCGCTGTTCAGGCTGGCCTTGATCTGTTCAAGATCGCCGTCGCAGACGCTCGTCATGTGGTCCCGTAAATCCCCCTGGGCCAAGTTCCCCAGCACCCGTTTCGCTTCCACCATGAACTGCTCCGTCTTCCCGGCTTGCTCCCGTTCTTTCATCACATTTGCCTGCAGCTTGTCCCCCATCTCGTTGAACGATTGCGCCAGGGCCCCAATCTCGTCCTTCGCCTTGACCGAAACACGAGTATCAAGGGCGCCACCAGCGAGCTTCGCCGCAGCCTCGCGGACCTGAACGATTCCTCGGATTCCAATTCGCCCAATGACAATCCCGATCAGCACGATGATCACCAGACATGCGATGATCGAGATCAAGACGTTTCGATTGATCGATCGTGCATCAGCCGTTGCAAGGGCATGATCGACCGACACAAGAACCGACCAATTCATGCCGGGATAACCTAAAGCACCCTTGAGATGAGTGTAACCAATCATCTGCGGAACTTTGGTTTGGAGGTGGGGATCGGTAGCGAAACCGGACTTTCCCGCAATGGCCCCTTGTGCGGCTGTCATTCCACGATGGGCAAGATTGTCGGTCATCAGAGTCGCAAAGTCGTGGCGGAATTGGTCTGTGCCCGAACCGGTGGGATCATAGTTCGCGAGAATCTTTCCATCCTTGTCGAGTAGGATCACGGCAGAGTTGGGAAAACCCGCGTTGTGCATGCCTTTTTGAGTCGTTCGCAGAATATCTTCCACGACCGAGAACTTCGCTCGGTTACTCCAATAGGCCACGACGTTGCCGTTCCGATAGACTGGGGCTGAAAATCCCAGCGTGAGGCCGTCATCTCCTGAATAGGCAGCCTTGACATCCGAATCGATATGGAGGTCTTCGATGTAGGTGCCTGTCGCAGCCATGTTTTCAGGCGCTGAAAACGGCATCGCGGTCGTGAACTGCTGTGCCTTCAGAGCGCGGAACCAGGACGAGTCGCGGTAGTTTTTCCCGTAAAGACTCTGGGACTGAATAGGCTTCCCATCAGCATCTTTAGAGTTCACGGCGATGACACGTCCGTCAAGGTCTACCAGAATGCTGAGACTGTAGAGGTCATAGGTATCCACATATTGATCGATGACCTGTCTGATAGGATTCCCCTCCACATCGATGCGATACCAGGAGGCCTTCTGATCAAGCACACTGTTAAAGCCGAAGGCCTGCACATCGCCATAGCGTTCAAAGAGGTTGCGATCGATCTTATCGGCTGTTCCCTCCGCGACACTTTGGAATCGAGTCCCGACCGATCCCTCGATGGTCAGACTGGCGTTGTACGCGATCAGCCCTACCACCGCCATTGGGACGAAGCCAAACAGGACAAAGAGCCAGGTGAGTTTTGCGGTGATCCCCCAATGAGTCGATGTATGTTTTAAGCTCATGATCGTCCGCTCCTCAGTTATGAAGTGATGGTCTGTACGCCCCTCGCATCGCACCTGGCTCGGTTTTTCCAGTCTCTCGCCTGATATGTTCTAAAATTCCTCGAACTCGCTGTCCATCTGGCTGCGATCCTTTCCTTTGCCGGCGGCGACACCGACCGGTTCGGGAGTGGCCGTGGGAAGCTCCGACGGTTTCTTGAATTGTGGTTTCTTCACCGGCTCGGACGAATGGCCACTGGGCTTATGAGCGGCCGGGTGCGCCTTGAGCCCCGCATGGTTCTCCTGCTTGCTCCCTGTCATCTTGAACGAGCTGATCTGCTGCATCAGACCCCGCGCCTGTTCTTTCATGGACTGGCTGGCTGAGGTGGTTTCCTCCACCAGCGCGGCATTCTGCTGGGTCGTCTCGTCCATCTGCATGATCGCCTTGTTCACCTGATCAATCCCGCTCGCCTGTTCCTGGGAGGCTGCCGAGATTTCGGCAATGATATCCGTCACCCGCTTCACCGAGCCCACAATCTCCGCGAGCGTCTTGCCGGATTGATCCACCAGCTCACTCCCGTCGGTCACCCGTTGGATGGACTCATTGATCAAGCCCTTGATCTCCTTGGCGGCCGTCGCCGATCGCTGCGCCAGGTTGCGGACTTCCGATGCCACCACGGCAAACCCTCGCCCATGCTCGCCTGCTCTGGCCGCTTCTACCGCCGCGTTTAAGGCCAAGAGATTCGTCTGGAAGGCAATCTCGTCGATCACGGTAATAATATCGGCAATCTTCTTACTGCTTTTATTGATCTCGCCCATCGCCTCGACGGCTTTGGTCGTAACGGCGCCACCTTTGTTGGCCACATCGCGGGCCGCTATGGCCAACTGGTTCGCCTGCTTGGCGTTGTCGGCATTCTGCTTCACCGTGGAGGTCATCTCTTCCATCGCCGACGACGTTTCCTCCAGCGACGAGGCCTGTTCGCTGGTCCGCTGCGAGAGGTCCTCGTTCCCCTTGGTAATTTCTTCCGCCCCCGTCGTCACGCCCTCCGCGGCGCTACGCACGGTAGTCAGGGTCGTCGTCAGATTGGTGATGGCGCTGTTCAGGCTGGCCTTGATCTGTTCAAGATCGCCGTCGCAGACGCTCGTCATGTGGTCCCGTAAATCCCCCTGGGCCAAGTTCCCCAGCACCCGTTTCGCTTCCACCATGAACTGCTCCGTCTTCCCGGCTTGCTCCCGTTCTTTCATCACATTTGCCTGCAGCTTGTCCCCCATCTCGTTGAACGATTGCGCCAATGTGCCTACTTCATCCGTTGTTGTCACCGAAGACCGCGCGTTCAAGTTGCCGCCGCCAAGGGCCTGTGCAGCCGTAATCACCTCGGCAAGGTTACGAGATAGCACGCGGGCAATCAGCCAGCCCAAGAGCAGCCCGATCGCAATCGCGATTGATGTGCCGACAACCAAGGTGACAAGGGCATTCGCCGCAGCCAGCCGTCCTTCATCATTTTTGTCTTTGCCGACCTCCTTGACCGTCGTGAGCAACTCGTTCAAGGCGAGAATTGTCGCTTCCATTTTCAGCCCGGCATTCTGAGTTGTATTGGCACGTGCCTTGGCGCGTAACGCCTCCAGCTCCAGCTTTGTTTGCGCGTTCCACGCTTGTTTCAGGAGGTTGACGGAAACGTCTGTCGCGGCGATATACCCCGCATAGGCATCACGAAACGTTTTGAGGTCCTTCGCCTCATCTCGACCGGTTTTCGATATTCGAAGCGTCGTGGCCGCATAGGTTTCAAGTGGCTTCTTGACCGACTCGGTGATCTCGACATCTCGCTTCATGACCTCTTCAAATTCCTCTTTATTGGCGGCATCAAGCGCCATAAAGTCATTAGTACGTGTCCGATTCAGGTTGTTCGCGACAGTGGCAAGGTCCGTTCCGGCAACGGTGTAATCCTCATACACCACCCGCAAACTTTCTCGAATTTCCGTCAAACCCTGTGCGGCAATACCCCCCAGCACACACATGATCACGCCCATCAGCGCAAAGCCCAGCATCAATTTCCACATCGTTCTCAGATTTCCAAACCAGATCACCATTCGTTCCTCCCGTTAGATTGTCTCAACCGGGCGCTATCAACGATATGCCAGCCGCCTTATACGAACGCCAGGGAAACCTCACGCATGTACGACTGACGACGCTTCCTGCTGCTCGCCGTCGGTCAGTAGCCGATCGATATTCAAGAGCGCCACCAGCTTGTCACCGGATTTCCCGATACCAGTCAAGACACTCACATCCACTTTGGCGCCGAACTCCGGCGGGGCCTGAATGTCTTTTTTGCTGATGTTGAGAACATCCGACACGGAATCCACCACCAGACCCATGATCCGATCCTGCACGACCACGACCACGATGACGGTAAACATCGTGTAGTCGATCGTCGGCATGCCGAACTTGGTCCGTAACTCGACGATGGGAACAATGGTGCCTCGGAGATTCAACACGCCCTTGATATGCGGCAGCGTGTTGGGAATCTTGGTGACGGTCGTATAACCCTTGATCTCCTGAACGCGGAGAATATCCACGCCATAGAGTTCGTCTCCAAGCTGGAACGTGAGGTACTGGCTCCCGTCTGTGGTGAGTCCGATTTGCTGATTGAGTTCTTTCGTCGCGGTCTCAAGCATCGCTGCGGCCATAGAATCCTCCTTCGTAAAACATCGTGCCCTGGATCAAGTTTCTGTTGTCGAGTGTCCCCTCACGATGGTCTGATGTCGTTCAATACACACACGCTGAGACCCGTCACGAACAATCTGAGTCCCCCCCCGGAAGCCTACCGGGTGTGACCTGAGAATCCATAACGATAGCGCTTTCAAGTTCAGAGACAGTTGGGAACTATGGAACATGAAACGCGAAACTCGATACTTTACGCCAGCACTAATGCTCCTCTGCGCGCAATCTCCAGCAAGCCACGAATGTCTAGAATGAAGCCGACCGTCCCGTCGCCCAAGATCGTCGCCCCCGCAATCCCATCAACCTTGCGAAAATTTTGCTCCATGCTCTTAATGACCACTTGCTGCTGCCCCAGAATTTCGTCCACCATCACAGCGACCCGTTCCCCTTCTGTTTCAAGGATCAACAGAATGGCCTTCGTGGGGTCGGTATATTCCGGCTGCAAGGAGAACACCTCATACATGCGCATCATCGGTAAATAGGTTTCTCGCACATTGATGAGTTCGCCTTTGCCGACGACGGTCTTCATCGCACCAGCCTTGGGCTGTATCGATTCCAGAATGGACAAGAGCGGGACAATATAGGTTTCTTTACCGACCCGAACCGTCATCCCTTCGATAATGGCTAAGGTCAATGGAAGTTTGAGTGTAAAGATCGTCCCTTTACCCAGCGCTGTCTTGATGCTGACGGTGCCACCCAAGCCCTCGATATTCCGCTTCACGACGTCCATGCCGACACCTCGGCCCGAAACGTCCGTAACTTTCTCCGCTGTGGAGAATCCCGGCTTGAAGATCAAGGGCCAAATCTGGTCGTCAGACAGTTTCTCGTTTTCCGCGATTAAGCCTTGTTTGACCGCCTTGGCGAGAATCCTGTCTCGATTCAAACCCCGGCCATCGTCTTCGACGGTAATACAGATGTTCCCGCCTTCGTGGAACGCATTCAGCCTGATGGTGCCCAGTTCCGGCTTGTTGTTATCGAGACGTTCCTCGGGTGGTTCCAGTCCATGATCGGCCGAGTTTCTGACCAGATGCGTCAAGGGATCGCCGATGGATTCGATGACGGTCTTGTCCAACTCGGTTTCTTCACCGGAGAGGATGAGTTGAATTTTCTTTCCCGCTTTGGCCGAGAGGTCACGGACCAACCTCGGAAAACGGCTGAACGCGGTGCCGATCGGTAACATGCGGATGCTCATCACCCGTTCCTGAATCTCGCGCGTGTTCCCCTCCAATTGGGCCATCCGCTCCAGCAACACCGACATCTGGCTCATGTCGAAGCGGGCTCCGAGATCACTCAGCATCGACTGGGTAATGACCAGCTCACCCACAAGGTTGATGAGTTTGTCGATCTTATCGGTGTCCACGCGAATCGAAGCCGTATCGGCTTTCTTCAATTGAGCGGCAGACTCCTGCTGTTTCTGCTTCAAAAGCGCCTGTTCGACCTGATGTGGCGTGACGGCGTGCTGCTCAACAAGTATCTCGCCAACCCGTTTTTGCTGCGAGAGGGCCTTATCCAACGTCTCGCGCGAGACGGCGCCACTTTCGACAAGCAGTTCACCGAGGGGTTTTGAATTTTCCTCAATACCGCCCGGGGCATCGGGCGAGGGATGAGACGTAGCGGCGGGCTCACTGGCATCCTTACTCTTCACATCTGAGGCGTCATACTCTTGAATAACGAGATGGCTGTCCTCACGAACAAATTCAAACACCGCGTCCACGACCTTCCGCTCCTTAGCCGTCTCAACTTTCATTGTCCAGGCGAGGTAGCACTTCTCCGGATCCATCGTGGCCAAGTCAGGCAATCTTGTCGTATCGACGATGACGTCCGATACGGTCCCAAGATTGGCCAGCTCTTTGAAGATTTGGAGCGGATCGAGTCCCCGCTGGAATAACCAGTCCGGTGGAGTCCATGTAATGGCATAGTGACGAAGGAGGAGCCCCGTCGACGCCGGTGTCGCTCGCGACGGTTCGCTCCCTTGCGGCTTCGGTTGACTCAACGATGCGCTCTGGGATGCAGCCAGCTCCTCGGTGAGGCGCTGAACTGTGGCTTCGTCCACCTGCGAACCGATCTTGACTGCATCAATCAGGGTCTTCAAACAGTCGGTCGCTCGAAGGAGCAGATCGGCAATTGCAGGTGTCACGACTTTCTGTCCGTTGCGAAGCAGATCGAGCAGGGTCTCCATTTTATGCGTGAACTGCGCAACAGCGTTGAACCCGAACATCCCGCTCGTGCCCTTGATGGAATGCGCCGAGCGGAAAATCTTGTTCAACAGATCCAGATCCTCTGGATGCTGCTCCAATGCCAGCAGCCCCTCTTCGACGATGGCGAGATGTTCGCCGGCTTCTTCGAAAAAGGCGTCTTGAAATTGAGAAAATTCGGTACTCATTGTGTCCTCATTATTCGCGAATCGCCGCTCGTGAAGCGTCTATCGTTTCGGATTCTCATGCTTCACGGGTCACGAGAGACGCGCGACGCGTCCGGTGTTTCATGCCGGCAATACCTTGGCGATAATCTTCAACATGACTTCCGGATTGAAGGGCTTTACGATCCACCCGGTCGCGCCGGCCTCTTTGCCGGCCTGTTTCTTTTCGATCGCCGACTCTGTGGTCAGCATCAGGATCGGCGTGAATTTGAACGCGGCCATCTTGCGAAGCTCTTTAATCAGACCGATGCCGTCCATCTCCGGCATGTTCAGATCCGTGACGACGATGTCCATTTTAGGACCGGCAATAACTTTATTGACGGCGTCTTTTCCATGTTCGGCTTCCACGACGTTGAAGCCGGCATTTGTGAGAGTGAAGGCCACCATCTGCCGCATCGTCGGCGAATCGTCAACAACTAACGCTGTCTTACTCATCCCTTCCTCCAACGATCAATTGAACAAGGCCGATGGGCCGCTGTCTCTCCCTTGCCGCGTGATCCGGACTCAAAACAGGGTCACTGAATCAGATTCCGCTTCTGTCTGCTCCGTATCGATAGGCACAGGTTCCTGATAGTCCGGCGCCAACGTCGCCACATGAAGGCGGCGCTCCTCTTCCATGGTGTAACTCTGTTCCAGCTGTTCTAAGGTCGCAATCTCCTGTTTGGCGTTTTCGTCCTGCGGTCCCTTCAACAAGGCTTGGAGATGCTTGTCCCATTGATCCAACGCTTGGGCCACATGTTCTAACTTCTGTTGAGTGATGTCCTGGAACTGCATTGCCATCACAATCTGAGATAGACGTGCCGATGTTTCTGTGGATCTCGATGGAGCCTCCTGCAATGTCAATGCGCTGATGTGTGTCATCAAATCCGTCGCAGCCCGTTGTGTCTGTTGAGTCACCGCTTCCATTTGTTTCTTCAAGACTGGAATCATGGATACGGCGCAGGCGGCAAAGGACTCCCATGCCTGCTGATGCGCTTTAAGGCCGACAAGATCGCTTACCTCGTTACAGGCTGTCGTCTGGCTCACAAAGCCTTGAGCATCTCGCATGGTTCAGACGTACATCCTTCGGCGCCTCTAGGTCGTCAACGATACACGCAAGGCACGCGCACCACACACGACTCGTCAATGTGAAATGCCCTGCCCGTCACACTTGTCTTGCCAACCCTGCACGGTTCGCCTGCTATTCGCTCAGAGGTTCGGAAAATCCAAGCTGAGTTAGCTTCGTCTGCACATCTTGTGGAATCCCAGTTACCAGAATGCGACCCAGCGTTCGCGCCGCCCACATCAGTTGGATTGCCGCCGTATCCACTCGCGTGACCTTCCCCAGGTCCATACAGACAAGCCCGTCATTTGAAATCAATTGGACCAACGACTCTTTGAATGAGGCCGCTTCAAAGATCGTCAATTCTCCGACCGGCACATATTGTCTGGAATTGGCATCCATATTCAGTGAGCATTCCTTCCGTGATAACTGCTCATATGTTCCGTTTCTCGGACCAAATACCTCTGCCTCTATTATCGGTTGTTCTTCGGGCTACTTGAGCATACAGGGTTACTCCGTTCGGGTCGGTGTTACTGTCACGGGAGGGACGATCGGCGGCACGAGCGCGGGAGAAAGACCCTTCGGCGTCCCAGCGCCTGTTTTTGTTTTAGGCTCCGGAGGGAGTGCAAATAATTCCAGCGCCGTGAGTTCCTCGTCCGGTTTCGATGGATATATCTCCGGCTTGCGCTCGAGCACAACGATTTCTACTCGCCGATTCTTCGCTCGATGTTCAGGTGTGAGGTTGTCCGTCTGCGGACGGGAATCGGCGTGTCCGACGGCCGATAAGTTCTGAGAGGGCACCTCATACCGCTCACTCAACGTTCGTACGACCGTGACAGCGCGGGATGCAGAGAGTTCCCAATTCGAGGGAAATTGCGCGGTGGCGATCGGCACATTGTCGGTGTGTCCTTCGATCCGCACATGCCGATTCAGCTCTACCAGCACTTCACCCATCGCCTGCATAAATGGAAGCGCCTCAGTCCGGAGAGCGGCTTCCCCTGGGCGAAACATTACCGTGTCCGGGAGCGTCAAGACGATGTCACCGTTCGTAAGTTCCTGTATCTGAATAACTTCCAAATGCGTTTCATTCTTGAGAGAGCGCATGATCTGACGGAGGCGTCGCACCGCCGGTTCTTTTGCGTTTTCAATCGTCGGTTTCAGCA
Source organism: Nitrospirota bacterium (assembly GCA_039931295.1). Classification (GTDB taxonomy): domain Bacteria; phylum Nitrospirota; class Nitrospiria; order Nitrospirales; family Nitrospiraceae; genus Palsa-1315. The sequence continues at coordinate 21,001 of JBDTSF010000015.1, forward strand.
TCAACGCTTTGTTTTGCCCGATGGTGAAGGGTGTCAGCGCATTGGAGGGGCTCACCACAGGATTGAGCGCAGCCTTAATCGAATCGCTCACCGTCCGGAACTTGCCCTCGTTCACGGACGAGATCGAATACATCACGACGAAAAAGGCAAAGAGCAACGTGATGAAATCTGCGTAAGATACGAGCCACCGTTCGTGATTTTCGTGCTCCTCGTGTTTCTTCTTGGCCATGAATCACAGAACGTCGCTCGTATTTTGTGAAGTGTGATGCGTCCAAATTCTGAACGATAGACACGTCATTTTTTCTCTTCTTTCGTTCGTTGCGATTCCGGCAGATACCCCTCGAGCTTTTCCTGTAAGAGGCGCGGGTTCTCCCCTTGCGCCAACCCCACGAGGCCCATGATGATCATCGTGCGAGAGGCGGCCTCTTCCTTCAACTTGAACTTGATCTTGCTCGCGAGCGGAAGGAAAAACAGGTTGGCCGCGCCGACACCGTAGACAGTCGCGACAAACGCGACGGCGATGCCACCTCCGAGTTTAGAGGGATCGGCCAGATTCTCCATCACATGAATGAGACCGAGCACCGCACCGATAATCCCGACGGTCGGCGCATAGCCGCCGGCGGCCTCCCAGACCTTCGCCGCGCTGATCCCTTCCTCCTCATGATGTTCGACATCGATCTCCATAATCTCGTACACCACCTTCGGGTCTGTCCCATCTACGATTAATTGGACACCCTTTCTGAAGAACGGATCATGGATATCTTTCAGCTTGCCCTCGAGTGCGAGCAACCCTTGCTTGCGGGAGACATTGGCGAGATCAATGATCGTCGTGATGATTCCTTTATTGTCGTGCTTCGGGTCCATGATGCCAAGCTTCAACATGGAGACCCCTTTCAGCACAACCGACAGCGGATTTTGAACACAGATCGCGCCGATGGTTCCGCCCATCACGATGATGAAGGCGGTGAGTTGCATGATCGAGCCGACATGGCCACCTTCAAGAATCTGCCCGCCAATAATCGACCCGAGCGCGAGGGAAATTCCAATAATTGTTGCGATATCCAAGTTCTACATCCCGTTTACTTGGTTGATTGGATTAATGTGGTTCATCTGGCTAGCTTCATTCAGCCAAATAGACCAAACAAACCCGTGAGACCGGAAAGATCAGAGAACGCTATTTGAATCCGAATTCGGACAACAGTTCATCCGCCAGGTCCTGCTTGATGGCCGTAGACTTGGATGCTTCCAGCTGCTTGAGCATTTCTCCGGCTTTTCCTTGGGCCTCAGGTGGGGTGCCTCCCTGTTTCAGACCGAACACGACGACCAGTTCCACGAGCTTGCACTGGACGTCCTCAATGATGGTGACCAGCTTCTTCACTCGTTGCGCAACGAGGTCCTGGAACGACAGAGCCGTCATAATGTCCATCAAATGTTTGTCGTCTTGCGCCAGCTCGTTAGCGGTCTTTCCCAGACGCGACGCGAGCTTCTGACAATCGACGGCTTCCAATGTCGAAACCACCGCGGCCAGTTCCTTGGCGGCGCGGGCGCGGTTATCCTGAATGATCTCGGTCAGGCGCATGACCTCCAGCGTGCCCTCTTCCGTCATCTTATTGAGATCGAGCAGATGGGCCGATGCTTGAGGCAGCTGCGCACTGTTGGCCAGCATCGGGGCTCCGATCTCGGACATCTTCCGCATAGCCGTTTCGAGATAGCGGGCCAACTCACCGAGTTCTTCGTACAGTTTGACATTGCCATTCAGCACGATACCCTCCTGCATAAGAAGATCGTTATTTGGTTTCTTTGGTTAGTCTTGTTTTCTCGGTGGCACGAAGCTATCCGCATGAACCGAATCAACTGTCGCGCGCCACTGGCTATTTGAAAATCTTGTTCATTTTCTCCTGGACTACCTCAGCAGTAAACGGCTTCACAATGTAATTGCTCACACCTGCTTGAATCGCTTCGATAAGATTTTCCTTCTGAGCCTCCGCCGTTACCATCAAAACAGGGATGGCTTTCAACTTTTCGTCCGCGCGAATGGCGCGCAACATGTCGATGCCGGTCATAACGGGCATATTCCAATCAGAAATGACAAATCCGAATGTATCCGCCCTGAGTTTGCCGAGCGCGTCCTGACCATTCTCCGCTTCTTCAACATTCGCAAACCCAAGCTGCTTCATGATGTTCTTGACGATCCTTCGCATGGTCGACATGTCGTCCACAACGAGGATCTTCATGTTCGGGTCGGCCGGCATGGTCTAAACCTCCTTATATTGCTCTACGCACAGGACGATCTGAACACTGAAGGCCGAAGCATTCGGGTCTTCACACCTCGAACTCTGACCTTCGGTCATCGAATGCGCGCCTCGCCGCTCTTTCCAACCGGACGGCCACCTCGGACAAAGAGGGGATCGTCAACCTTGTTGGGAGCGACTGTGCATCCATTCATGGATGTCGCGACGGAGGAAACGCCAGTGTTTCCCAATTTTCGACGCCGGCAATTCTCCAACTCGAGCGAGCTTATACACGGTGGACTTCGGCACACGAAGAAATTGCGCCACGTCGGTGACCGTCAGAATCTCGCCGTCCGTTGATGGCCCACTGCTCGGCTGAATTGTTGTTGACGCAAACAGAGCATTGTTCATAGTGGATGTGATATCGGTGCTGTGATTGGAAAACTTGAGTGGCTGATACGCCTCATTGCGATACATGATGGTCTGTCCTGCGCCGCTCCTGATCAATAAGACCGGTTCCACTCATGTTTTCTCTCGGATCATCCGAAGAAGGAGCACGGACCAACACCAACCGCGAGGAAGCTGTCTCAATGGCCACCATCATCTCTATCGCTTCGGGTAAGGGAGGGGTCGGGAAAAGTGTGATCGCCGCCAATCTTGCCGTCCTGCTTGCAAAAAAAGGGAAGCGGGTGACCTTGGCTGACCTGGATATAGGCGGAGCCGATATCCATATCTTGTTCGGATTGATGAATCCGCCGCTCACGCTGACGGATTTTCTAAATCGTCGGGTCGAGCACCTTGAAGACATCGCGTACGCCCTGCCCGTTCATTCCAGCCTGAGGCTGATTCCCGGCACAGGGGACACACTCGCGACCGCCAACATGCCCTATGCCAAAAAGAAACGACTCATTCGCCATCTGAAAAATCTTCAGTCTGATGTCGTCATCGTGGACATCGGAGCCGGAACGAGCTACCACGCGCTGGATTTCTTCTTGATGGCCGACCATCATGTGACCGTCGCCACACCCGATCCCACTTCGGTGTTGGACCTGTACCGGTTCATCAAGCTGGCCGCAATCCGCCGCGTCTTGGCGTCATTTCTCGCGAGAGGCGCCATGGCCGACGCTCTGTCGGACCGGGATTTTTGCAGTGTGGAAGAGGTGCTAGAGGTGGCGGGTCAGACCGACGAAGCAAGCCGTGTCGTTGCCGAAACCGCACTCCGGACATTCCACCCGGCGCTCATCCTGAACCGGCTGTCCGGACGCGCCCATGTGAATGTCGCGGCGCTCAAAAAACTTCTGACCGAATATATCGGCGGAGATCTCACACTGTTGGGAGAAGTTCCCGACGATCCTGCAATGGAACGAGCTGTGCGCGGCTATCTGCCGGTCGCCGATCGTGAGCCGGCCGCTCCCGCCGCCGTGGCACTCGCCGCCATCGCTGACGCCCTGCTCACCCGCATGGCTTCCCCTGCCAGCTAAGCCTCACCGGCCCGATTGGCTGCGCCGACCGCGCAATCGTTCTGCTTGGGTTTGAATAATGTGACGGATCAGAT
>JBDTSF010000016.1:0-4919 GCA_039931295.1 Nitrospirota bacterium
CTAGGAATATCCCTTGTGGTTATTGTAGTTCTTTCCGCCGCCCTGAGAATTCTATAAAATACTGTCCATGGTGTTGGCCTAGGGTTTTCTCTAGCGTTATTGGGGGATTATTTAGTGCACAGCCAAGTCGGTCTCGATAGGAGACATCATGACCGCCACTACGACCGTCCTACTCATAGGCCAGATAGGTGCCGACGAGCATGCTGGTGGACGACCCCGCTCCTCGCCAAACGCTCTAAGAGAAAGGGACTGATACCAGCGGTTGGCAGAGTTCAGGCATGCCTTGCCGCCTCATGATTACTATGGGCTTGGCCATCCATCTTTCAATGGTGGCGTCTTTTCGTCCTCAGGCTCAAAGTATTACAATCGTCGGGCTCGTGTTGTGTAAAATATTCACGAATCTAATGAGCGGTCAACGAGTGGCAACAGGTCACGTTCTTCGATCTTGAAGAGTGCTTGCACAGATTGCATTATTTCCTCGAAAAACTCGTCCAATGCCTGGTCGTCGTCCGCTTCTGATTGTTGCAACTCAAGGATCATGACCTTGAGTTTTTCATGTTCCAGTTCAGTATCCCCAACAAGCTTTATGGCTTGTCGTCCCGACTTCTTGATTTCTTGGAACAGGCGCTCCTCCCACTCTAATTGCAGTGTAAGCCGGTGAAGAATTTCTTCCACGATAGCCTGCCGTGAATCGGCTGGAGAGCCGAGATATTGACGAAACAATGCCATGATTCGTTCATGCTCGTCCTTGACCACTTGTCCGATATCGGCAGCCGGCGATGACGTTTTTATGGGTCTGACTTGTGCCATGGTTCACCCTCCCTCCAGACGACTCTCGCGTGGTAAGACTGAGTTTCAACTCGTGCCTTGCTGAGTACCATAGCAGGGTGAGACTGCAAAGCTACTGGGCAAGACCCTAACCAGCGTGATTCATGCGCATTTCTGCTGATGTGCGAAGTGTTATGCCAGACCAGTACAAATAGGACAATCAGAGACTCCAAGCATTGCTTTACGCCCTCGACAAGTATATGTGTCGTGCTTCTGTCCTGCGCTAGCTATTTGTGTTCAAACTGAGCTGGATTCTGATCAAACTTCTGCTTGCAGCTTTCCGAACAAAAATAGTAAGTCTGGCCATTATGCTGGCTTTCCGCTACGGCCCTTGACGGCTCCACCTCCATATCGCAAACTGGGTCCTTAGCCACTTCATTACCTCCTTGTCTTCACATCTAAAAACGGCTGCCTCATCTTTGCTCGACATCAGCGTCTAAAACCCTCACAGGGGTTTTAAATGGACGTCGACATTCCATTTGCCTGGTTAGGAATGAGCGACGGATTCCTGTGTTACCCAGGACAATCTTACCCACGGGTCTCGCTTGAACGTTTTAAGAAGTCGGCTAATTCGCTTGCATGCTGCTCTGTCGTTTGCAGAATATCGAGTAACAGCTGTCGTGTGACAAGATCCTTGTCTCCAATCTCTCGAATGAGCGCAGAGTATGCCTCCACTTGTCGGCGTTCGAGCATGAGGTTTTCGCCCACCATTTCGACGAGCGTCGTTCCTTGTTCCGGGTGGACGCCGATGGACGCGGCTTTCCCCGCGAGTTCCTGAAGATCAAAAACGGGGACGCCGCCTAGCTGTTGAATACGATTGGCCAATGTATCGGCGTGCTCCAATTCCTGTAGCGCGTGCGCCTCGAATTCGGTCTTCAACCCAGGAGATAAGAGCGAGACCGCCATGTACGCATGTTGTTTGTATTGAAGGTAGCTGGTGATCTCGGTCGAGCGTAAGTGGTTTAACGAGCTGACGATCGAGAGCGGATCGGCCAGGTACTGCTTGGTGATCGCGCCTTCCTTGATGGCTTCTCCGATCTCTTTTTCACTGAAGTTGGTTTGCTGCGTGGGCTTCATTTTCATCATCTTCTCCCAAATGGTGATGGCATGAGGAAATCGGTCATCCACAGAAGGGCCTCAGAACCCAGACCGCCCCTGACCGGACGCATCGCTTCCTCCCCGATAGCCATTTTGGCTTCAGGCAGAGTAGTCGATCATTCACTCCGTTGTAGCGTCGTGGCATGCCCCTTGTCGGTGATATAGGCTTTGACCTTATCTCCCGTCACGACCTTATCCAGTTTCGTGCTCGTATCGACGTGAACCTTGGTCTCTTTACCATCGGTATCCTTGATCCAATAATATTCGCCTTCCATCCTCATCAGTGTGCCGTTGACCGCGTCTTTGGTCAACCGCTCCCCCAAGGTCGGTTTTGCTTCTTTCTCCGACATCGGATCTGCGGCTCCAGCTATCCCGGCTCCAAAACCAAGTACCACCACCGTGAGCACTGAAAATGTAAGCTTGTTCATATGTTCTCCTTGTTTACCGCGATACAGAACAGAAAAACTTACCTAGCCGATGCAGCCTTACCTGTCGGTGCGGCTATAGACATATAATTGTTACGCTCCCTGGAGAGTTTTTAGACCTAGGAATATTCCTAGTTTTTGACGGGGATCCCCAGACCAGGATATGAGGGAGGTGTAGAGCAATGTGGCCACCCGACCTGGCTAGCGGCCTCCCAGGTCTCCCGCGTACTTTAATTTGTCTGTGTTACGGAGGAAAACTGGGGAGGGCCCTAGTGATGAGGGTGGGTACGTGATGGCTATATTTATCATAAGAATAAAGAATTGGCGTAAGCTCTGTTGGCTCAGACGGCTAGTGAGGCACTCGTGGGCTGGCTGCTTGATCTGTCAGCATGAATGACTAATCACACTGCTGGCGCAGTATCTCAGATGGGAGTGTGATCTTTCCTCAATGTGAAGCTGTGGGCGAGAATACATATGCCTCGACTCGAAAGGGCCTAGCTGATGACTAAACGCGCACCTATTCGGGAACCAGAGACGAAAAAACCGCCACACCGGGAACCCCCGAATACTCCGCCGTCAAAGAAAGAGCCACCAGTTGACGACCTGCCGAGAGAGGAGCCTGACGATAGTGGTTTTCCCATGAAAGTCGGGCGGGGCCATTGGGGGATGGTGGTCAATTGCGTATACGTGACCGAAGAACGCCTGTCTCGATGCGTTGATTCTACTCACTGGGTGATCTCTTCTGAAGATCGGCTCCGCATGTGCGCGCAGACCCAGCCAAGGGTTCCTCCGTCACACACCTATTGCTTGAATGCAGGCCGTCCGGTTCGAAGAAGTCGAGAAGATAGTGATCGAAACCGAATGTCCAATAGATATAGTACTGAATCTGGCCGGCATGACGGAGCAGAATCTTGTCGATGATTTGCCCAAGATGAGCGATACCTCCCACCTGGACTTTCAGACTCCTCGGATAGTGTGTGCTGATGGTGAGGTTGCTCGAATCGCTCTTGCACTTCGTCCGGGAAAGACAGTATCGTACTGCGGATAGCGTTATTGAGTTGTTGGTTTGAACGTGAATAAAGGAGGCTACCATGGCACTACGATTGGGAGATGAGGCGCCGAACTTTACGGCAGAGACGACCGAAGGGACTGTCAACTTTCACGAGTGGTTGGGCGGCGGGTGGGGGATTCTCTTCTCGCACCCCAAAGACTATACCCCGGTCTGCACCACCGAGTTGGGCACCGTTGCCAAGATTACACCGGAGTTTAAGAAGCGGGGGGTGAAAGTTCTCGCCATCAGTGTCGATCCGTTGGATTCGCACAAGGGGTGGATCAACGATATCAATGAGACGCAACACACGACGATGAACTATCCGATCATCGCCGATCCGGACAAGAAGGTCGCCACTCTGTACGACATGATCCATCCAAACGCGCTGGACAACATGACGGTTCGATCGGTCTTCATTATCGGGCCGGATAAAAAGATAAAGCTTACCTTGACCTATCCTGCCTCATGTGGGCGAAATTTTGATGAACTCTTGCGAGTCATCGACTCGCTTCAATTGACCTCGAAGTTCAAGGTCGCGACACCGGCTAACTGGAAAGACGGGGAGGATTGCATCATCACTCCGGCTGTAAACGACGCCGAGGCAAAGACGCTGTTCCCCAAAGGCTTTAAGGTTGTCAAACCCTACCTGCGCTATACGCCGCAGCCGAACAAGTAGCGAGAACGGTTCGACCGGCATTTCAGTATTGAGGGCGGGAGAGGCCTTGAGCTTCTCCCGCCATTCCTATTTTTCGCAGGATGCTGAAAACGTTCGCCAGCGTCGTTCTCGCATCGTTCAGACCCTCAACGTACCCCAAGGGTACGCCCCGGATCTTCACTCGCTGCGGCTTTGCTGGACGATATTTTCGAGCATCCTGCTGGGCATTTTCGTCTTAGCCTAGATGTGCAGGTTTAGCAAGTGTCGGTGCGAATAGGGGCACGACAATGCATGAGAGAAGGATTAATGTCATGATCGTGCGGTGAATTGAATCATTCATGTTATTCCTTGGCGGTCCAGCCAAAGACGATAACCCCCATACCGAGCAAGGCGATTCCGGCTCCAGTCCAGTCGAAGGCGGAGAGTTTCTCCCCATCCACGACCTTCAGCCAGACGAGGGCCGTGGCCACATAGACACCGCCATAGGCCGCGTAGACCCGTCCGCTGGCGGAGGGATGGAGGGTGAGGAGCCAGACAAAGGCGGCGAGGCTGAGCGCCGCCGGAATCAAGAGCCAGATTGATCCCTCTTTGCGAAGCCACACGTACGGGAGAAAGCAGCCAACAATCTCGGCGAGGGCTGTGAGAATGAAGAGTCCAGCGGTCTGGATCATGAGCATGGGCACGTTCCCCTTCTTATGGGCAATAAGGTCTCATCATGCATGAGAAGAGTCAAGTTCGAAGGGCTCAAGTAGGGCGTGACACGATATTCTTGAATCTCAGTCTGCTACACAAGCAGTAAACCGGCGGCGCGAACCTTCTTCCAGGAGGTCGTACTCAAAAAGACCTCAAACTCCTTGACGGT
>JBDTSF010000017.1:0-4751 GCA_039931295.1 Nitrospirota bacterium
CCGGTGATGCCGATGGGCTCGCCGTGAGTATTCTTGAGCAACGCGCCGGTCCAGTGATAGGGAATGAGGCGGCGCTCTTTGGTTAGGAGATGGCCTTCAAGTTCGGCGTACCCTTCCACGAAGACCCGCTGAATGGCGGCGGCGGTGCGGGCCTGTTCTTCCGGAGGCACGAACGCCAATGCCGGCTTGTTCCATAATTCCGCAGGGCTGTATCCCGTGACGTCCCCGAGACGCCGATTCCATTTCACCACGTTGCCTTGGGTGTCGAGAGCAAACACGATATCAGGGATCGTCTCTATGACATTGTGTAAGTCTGCCAAAGCCTGGGCACGTTCTTGTTCGGCTCGCCTCCGCTCGAACTCTGCAGTAATGCGCGGTACAAAGACTTCCAATAGTGGCCGCAGATCGTCGCCTTGTTGCCAGGGCTTCGTATCCATCACGACGAGCAATCCCATGATTGCTTCACCTTTCGTCCGAAGCGGCACCGCACAATAGCTCTCGGCTCCGAGGGCCGCCACACGCTGGAACTGAGGAAACATTGCCTGAAGACCCCGGGCGAAACAGGCGAAACCCTGCGTCAGTGCAGTGGCACAGGGTGTATCGGCGAGTGCATATTCGAAGTTGTCAACGATCGCGCCCCCGGTCGAGACGGCCAAGGTGCGGATCTTCTTGATGTGGTCTCCCTGTACTTCCCCAATGAACGCATACTTTATGTGTAGCACTGACGTCAGCTGCGTGACCAAGGCCGAAAAGAATGCGTCGCCGGTCTCCGCCGCAGTCCCTTCGACAATCGCACGCAACAGATCAGATTGTTCACGCTGATGGTGCGGCAAACGGTCCCGCTCGGCCAACTGGCGCGAGAGGTCGGCAACCTGACTACGCAGTGCATCGAGTTCAGGCAGAGAGCCGGTACTACTCATCGTGTGACTCCTTGGCGTGCAAGATGGCGATATAGTCTGGGCGAGCGCAGCTCCCCACTATCGAAGTCGTGGCACCAACCCGTGACGATCACTCTGATGCCACATCGTTGTGTAGAACGGCTCTGATGATGGGTGAAAGAGAAAGGGGGGAACACAGCGAATGCGAGACGAACATTCCAGCTGCAAGCCCGGGCCCTGCCGTGTTGGAGCCGATCAGGAAGAAAGAACCGCATTGCTGCCCATTCACGCCAGTGATTCTTTACGGACGGAATCAGGAGGGTACGGGAACGAACGAGCGATTCAGGTCTGCACTGCCCACACAACCGAGTCCCAGGGCTCGTATAGAAGCCCATGACTAAGATGGTGCCGAAGGCGGGACTTGAACCCGCACGGCTTGCGCCACACGCCCCTCAAACGTGCGTGTCTGCCATTTCACCACTTCGGCAACCGAATCCGTGAGGCGTCTCCGATGCGTGAAGCGTATTTCGTTACGGAGTCGGATGCGTCATGTTTCGCACCTGCTTCCAGCGTTCACGATCCGCTGCGCTTCACGCTTCACGAGCGACGAGTGACAGCCCGAGGGAGCCGCATTATAGAAGTGGGCCAAAATCCTTGTCAATCAATAGACGCTCCGGTAGAATCGGGGGGCGTATGCTCACCAGCACCTCCGATACCGTACACAGTCTCCACAGTCTCACGCCCACGCTCGATGAGGTGGGTGAACGGCGGACAGAGGGATCCATCGCCGCGTTGTTCGACGTCGACAACACACTCCTGCCTGGAGAGGCCAGCGAGGTGCGATTCTTCAGGTTTCTGTGGCGGCGCGGTCTGGTGGGATGGTGCGAGTTGAGACGGAGTGCGGCCTGGCTGGCCTGGCATGTGCCCCCATTTTCATTGCACTCGCTCCGAGAGCGAAAAATCTATTTGGCTGGAAAATGCCCCTCAGACATTGAATCCTATGCACGGGAGTTCTGTCAGACCGAGATGATCGACAAGGTGTCCCCGCAAGGCCGCGCAAGCCTGGAGGCCCATCGACAGGCCGGCCACCAACTGATCCTTGTGACTGGCGCGCCGGACTTCTTGATTGAGCCTCTTGCGAGATTCTTGGATGTGCCTACGATCTTCGCCGCAAAGCTGGAACAACAGAATTCCGCCTATACCGGTGCACTGATTCCCCCCTTGCCCTATGGCCGTGGCAAGCGCGAGCTGATCCTTGCCCACGCGCGAACAATGAATCTCGACCTCGCCGGGTCTTATGCGTACGGCGACAGCCCCGGCGATCACGACCTTCTTGAGCTGGTCGGACATCCTTTGGTGATCAACCCAATTCGGGGCATGGCCCGAACGGCGCAACGCCGAGGTTGGCCTATCACGACGTGGAAGTAATGATATGAATCGTTCTATGAATCGTTCAATGTTAACCATTTCTGCGGCTATTCAGCTTCTCCACGTTTCCGACACGCGCTTCACGCTTCACGTCTTGAGCCATGCGCATCACCGAAATCTTCCATAGTATTCAAGGTGAGTCGAGCTACGCTGGACAGCCCTGTGTGTTTGTACGACTGACCGGCTGCCCGCTCCGCTGTACCTGGTGCGATACCGACTATGCTTTTTTTGGCGGGCGCGAGTTCTCGATCGAAGACACGCTGGCAACGGTGAATACCTATGGATGTCGCCTGGTGGAGGTCACAGGTGGGGAGCCGCTTGCCCAGCCTCAGAGTCTCTCGTTATTATCCCGCCTCTGCGATGCCGGCTATACGGTCCTCCTTGAGACCAGCGGGGCCATCGATATTGCACCGGTCGACCCGCGCGTCCATGTCATTCTGGATGTGAAGTGCCCGGGGAGCGGGATGACAGAGAAGATGCACTGGCCGAATCTCACGACGCTGGCGGCCAAGGATGAAACGAAGTTTGTCCTCGCTGACCGAGCCGATTACGACTGGGCTCATGAGATCCTGACCCGATATGAGATAGCCAGCCGCTGTTCAGTGCTCTTCAGTCCTGTTTTCGGTTCGCTCGATGTACGTCAGCTGGCCGAATGGATTCTGGCCGATCGCCTACCGGTTCGTTTTCAATTGCAGATGCACAAGTATATTTGGGCGCCGGATATGCGAGGGGTGTGAGGAGTAGCGATCAGCACTCAGCCATCAGCTCTCAGTGTCGGTTGAAAGCTGAATGCTGACGTCTGACAGCTTGGAAAAGGAGACTCGAATGAAGATCATGCAGGTGACGGTAGAGGTTGCGCGAGTAGAGGCTGCATCCGCAGAGGTATTGGTACTCCTGCACTGTGAGGGAGAGGCATTGGCCAAACAGGATACCGCCCGGCTCGATAAGGCCCTCGATGGCGCGTTGAGCACGCTGGTGCACTCGAAGGAATTCGAAGGTAACGCTAATGAGGTCTTGCTGTACCACACCCAAGACAAGGTGCCGGCAAAACGAGTGGTGCTGGTCGGCTTGGGCAAGAAGAACGAGGTGACCACTGAAACCATCCGGCAAGCAATGGGCTCAGCCGCGAAGCGCGTCCGCCAGACAAAGGTTGAATCCTTTTCGGTGGCACTGCCGACCGTGAGGCCTGAGGGAATGTCATCGCTCGACGTCGCCCAAGCGATGGTGGAAGGGGCGATCCTAGGCAGTTATCAGTTCTCCGTCTATCGAAGCGAAGCCGCCTCAGGGCGCGACGTCGCAGAGATGAGGGTGCTCATCCCGATGAAAGCTCAGTCGCGACAGGTGGCTGAAGGGATTCGGCGCGGCGTCGCCACGGCAGAAGCTACCGTCTTTGTCCGCGATCTCTGTAATCACCCGTCTAACGTCCTGACCCCCACGAGGGTCGCCGACGAAGCGAAGGCCATCGCCAAGGCTGACGGAATCACGATCAACATCCTCGAGCAGAAAGAGATGGAGCGCTTGGGAATGGGCGCACTGCTCGGCGTGGCGCGCGGGAGTCAGGAGCCGCCCAAGTTCATCATCCTTGAATACAACGGAGCCAAGAAAAAAGATGCGCGTCCGGTCGTGCTGGTCGGAAAAACGATTACCTTCGATACGGGGGGAATCTCTCTCAAGCCTGCAGAGAATATGGAACATATGAAGGCCGATATGACGGGAGGAGCCGAGGTCCTGGCTTCGATCAGAGCGGCGGCAAGACTCAAGCTCCCGTTGCGTCTGATCAGCATCTTGCCCGTGGCGGAAAACATGCCGGGCGGCCGAGCCATGAAGCCCGGCGATATCGTGACGACGTTGTCGGGGAAGACCGTCGAAGTACAGAACACGGATGCGGAAGGTCGGCTCATCCTGGCCGATGGCCTCGCTTACGCCATGCGCTATAACCCGGTGGCCTTGATCGACATTGCGACGCTCACGGGGGCTTGTGTCGTCGCCCTCGGCCAATTTGCGATCGGGATGTTCGGCACCGATGACACCCTGAAGGAGCGGGTCCGCAAGGCGGGACAAAAATCCGGGGAGCGGGTGTGGGAGATGCCGCTGTGGGAGGAATATTTCGAACAGCTCAAGAGCGACGTCGCCGATATGCGCAATATCGGTGGGCGTGGCGGCGGGATGATTACCGCAGCGCTTTTTCTGAGCAAGTTCGTAGGAGACTGCCCGTGGGTACACCTCGATATCGCCAGTACGGATTGGAGCGAACGAGAACGAGCCTACATTCCGAAGGGCCCAACCGCAATTGGAACCAGGTTATTGGTGCAATACCTCATTGATCGAAGCTTATAAGCAGGATGATCAAAAAGGCTGCACAGCAAGGCCGCAGCGAGTGAAGACCGGAGGCGTACCCTCTGGGGTACGTTGAGGATCTGAACGATGCGAGAACGCCGCTGGCGG
>JBDTSF010000018.1:0-21893 GCA_039931295.1 Nitrospirota bacterium
ACAGCCCCTTCCCTATCGAGGAAAGACGCGAGACCGGCGTGGTTGGGAGCGGCTCGTTTCGGTCTGAGTCGTCCAGGGATAGGCGCATATTAGTGAGTATTGTTGGGACCGAACCGTCGCAAGCCTGATCCACAGCGGTTGAGAAGCTTCGCAATCCCCTGAGTGCGATTCCCAGAATGTACTGGCGATGATGTGCTCTGGAATACGAGGGTGATCGTTGCCAAAGTCGATACGCTCTGGAGCCTGGGAAAGAAGGGGTTGCCTTCGATGATGCGTCTGTTGAAACCTTTCAGCCTGCCGTCGGATCGCCGCGCGAGCAGCAGGTGCTGGCGGGATTTTATGAACGGATGTCGGCCCGTAAATTTTCTATGGACATGTTGGAACAATTGCCAAATCGGGTGGCGGTTTTCGAAGCCAACGGCGTAGCCTGGAGCGATTGGGGGCGGGCAGAGCAGATTGCTGAAAGCCTCGGTCGGGTCGGAAAGACCCCAGGCTATCCGGCTGAGCCGGTGACTGTTGCATAGAGATTGTCAAGAACATGAACGGCCATAGGCCACCTGATGGCTGGAGCTCTTGCTGGGGGATTGATGGTGGCTGTGGGTTTTTCACGATCGTCGAGAGAGAGCATGTTCAGCCGATGATTCATATCCCCTGCGAAAGGAGAGTGGAATGAAACCATCAAAGGGTAAGAAACCGTCACCGGCTCGTACGGCCCGTCGCGTGGTACTCACGCATGCCGTCACATTCGAATACTTCGATCCATCGGCGACGGTTGTGACGGTGGTCGGAGATTTCAATAACTGGGACCTCAAAGCCCGACCCCTCAAGCGCGATGCCGGTGGACTCTGGAAGGTCACGCGACGACTGGAGCCCGGCACGTATCAGTATAAATTTGTCATCAATGGCGAGCGATGGGAAGAGTATCCCCTGAATCTGCACCGGGTTCAGAACGAGTATGGATCCTTCAATTCCGTCCGAAAGGTCGGCAGGCCCCAGGTGGAGCTACAAGATAGAGCGGAGGATATTCCATAAATGGATACGCCGGACAAGACGCCGATCCCCCTATCGCGGGTTGCGAGACGCAAGGCGAGGACGAATAAGCAGCTTCTAGAAGTGGCCCGGCAACTATTCTCAGAAAAAGGGATTTATTGGGCAAAAATCGAGGATATTACCGAACGAGCGGACCTTGGGAAAGGGACATTCTACAAATACTTCGATTCGAAAGAAGCGATTATCCGTGTCCTGCTTGAAGAAGGATTGGGTGAGTTGCAGGCAAAGACGGAACAGGCCGTGCAGGCTTCCGCCTCCGATTCGAAGATCCTGTCTGCGATGATCAGGGCACGCGTGGATTTCTTCATCGCCTATCCGGATTACCTGCTCTTCTTTCACCAGGTTCGGGGATTGATGCAGCTTCAGGTTGACGCGGCCAAAGACTTGCGGGAGGTCTACGACGAACATCTGCGGCATCTCGCGCGGTTGATGAAGCGCGCGATCGGACTTAGCAAGCTCGTCAATGAGTATGAAATGGCGACTGCTATCGCGGCCTATGTCTCGGGACTCCTGACGTACCACGTGCTCTTTGAAGGACATGCGGCGATCAGACTCCGGCGCGACCACTTTGTACGGGTACTCGAACGGAGCCTCCAGACTCTGCTGAAAACCGGTAATGGATCCCGTTGAGACTCGAATGGCAGTGTGTCTGACCAGGCAGTACACAGACGTCGGTGGGCCGGTGTCGATTCGTAGCTACGATCTGTGCAATTTAACGCGAGGGAGAAAAGCAGGGTGAAGACAGCGCTGCCAGGTAATCGCGTGTTGGCCATTATTATGGCCGGGGGAAAAGGTGAGCGGCTGATGCCGCTGACCGCACAACGGAGCAAGCCGGCGGTCCCGTTCGGCGGGAAATATCGCATCGTGGACTTTGTCTTGAGCAATTTCCTGAATTCCGGCATCATGGCCATGTACGTCCTCGTCCAGTATCGGTCGCAATCTCTCATTGAGCATCTGCGGCGCGCCTGGCGGATCGGGGGGCGAATCAAGCAGCATTTCATCACGGTGGTGCCGCCGCAAATGAAGGCTCGTGGCGGGTGGTACGAAGGAACCGCCGACGCCGTCTATCACAACCTCAATCTTATTCATGATTTCGCTCCCGATCTTGTCGCCGTCTTCGGCGCAGACCATATTTATCGTATGGATATCAGCCAGATGGTCCAATTTCATCGGACCAACAGGGCGGAGGTGACGGTGGCGGCCTTGCCGGTTCCGCTGCACGCAGCGACGGGGTTCGGTATCATTGAAGCTGATCACGATGGCCGGGCGACAGGGTTCGAAGAAAAACCCAAACATCCGAAACCGATGCCGCAAGATTCGCAGCAGGCCTATTCCTCTATGGGCAACTACCTGTTCGAAACGGATCTCCTGCTGAGGGTATTAGAGGAAGATGCCTCTCAACCTGGTTCGCATGATTTCGGCCGCGAGATCATTCCCTCTCTGATCAAGACGCATCGTGTCTTGGCCTACAACTTCAGCGATAATGTCGTGCCTGGCATCAAGCCCTACGAGGAGCAAGGGTACTGGCGTGACGTTGGGACCTTGGACGCCTATTGGCAAGCGCATATGGACATGGTCGGTGCCACACCGCTATTGGAGCTTCGCAATGATGAATGGCCGATTCTGACAGATACCTTCGATGGTCCCGCCGCGAGTATTGCCCGCGCGACGATCGAGGACTCCCTTATTGGACAGGGGAGTCTGGTGAATGATGCGAAGATTCGCCGATCGGTGATCGGGCGGAACGTTCAGATCGAGCACGGAGCCGAGATCGAGGAATGCGTAATCCTCGACGGAGGCAGGATCGGGTCGAAGGCGCGCCTCCGACGTGTCATTGCCGATCGCTACAATATCATACCGGACGCTACGAAAATCGGGTTGATGCCCGACGAGGATCGAACGCGTTATCAAACGACCAAATCCGGGCTTGTAGTTCTTCCCCGCGGCCGTTCCGACGTCAAGGGTTCGTTCAACGCGCCGTCGTGCTAGGAGGGGGGCCATGAGTCAGATAGTCCATCCGCGGATTCCTGTGTCGACGTATCGGATTCAACTGAATCGGACCTGCACCTTTCGCGACGTGGCGAACCTTGTGCCCTACTTGCATGAGCTCGGGATCACGGATCTTTATTGCTCGCCTTATTTCACTGCGGTGCCGGGCAGCATGCATGGGTACGACATCGTCGATCCGACCACGCTCAACCCGGAAATCGGGACTGAAGAGGACTATCGCGGGATGGTGAATGAGTTGCGCCAGCGTGGAATGGGGCAACTGCTGGATATTGTTCCGAATCATATGGGCATCACCCAGCAACTCAACGGCTGGTGGCAGGACGTGCTTGAAAACGGGCCCAGTTCGTCCTATGCCTCCTTCTTCGATATCGATTGGGATCCGCTCAAGCCGGAGCTGCGCGACAAAGTCCTGTTGCCGATTCTCGGAGACCAGTACGGGCTGGTGCTCGAAAACCAGGAATTGCAACTGGTTTACGAAAACGGGCACTTTCTGATTCGATACTACAATCATAGCCTGCCGGTTGCGCCGAAGCCTACCTCGCTGATTCTTGCGCATCGGTTGGACGAGCTGATTCGCGAGGCAGGTTCTGATAGCCCGCAGGTCATGGAACTGCAGAGTATGATCACGGCGTTGAAGCATTTGCCGTCTCGACAGGATCGGGCACCCGAATCGGTCGCCGAACGCTACCGGGAAAAAGAAATCATCAGGGGCCGTCTGACTGCATTGGTAGCGGGCAGTGCGTTGATCCGATTGTTTCTTGATGAGAACGTTCGACTGATCAATGGGACGAAGGGTGATCCTCGGAGCTTCGATCTGCTGGATCGAGTCTTGAGCGACCAAGCGTATCGCCTGGCCTACTGGCGGGTCGCGGCGGAAGAGATCAATTATCGCCGGTTTTTCGACATCAACGAGTTGGCCGCGATCAGGATGGAGAATCCGGCCGTGTTTGAGGCGACTCACAAACTTGTCCTGAAATTGCTGAAGGAGGGAGACGTCACCGGGCTTCGCATCGATCATGTAGACGGGCTCTATGACCCTGCGGACTACTTAACCAAGTTGCAGTCTTGGGCCCGGAAGGAATTGCCGATTGCGCCCGAGGGAATGGATCGTCCGTTGTATGTGCTGGTTGAAAAGATTCTCGGAGTGAATGAGCAGCTTCCGGAGAATTGGCCGGTCTTCGGCACGACCGGCTACGATTATTTGGGCTGGCTGAACGCGCTGTTTGTCGCCCACGCGAACGAGCAGGCATTCGATACCATGTATACACGGGTTATCGGGAAAGACGAACCGTTTGAGGCGCTTACGTATCGATGCAAACAATTGATCATGCAGGTTTCGATGGCCAGCGAACTCAGTGTGCTCGGCCATCAGTTAAATCGCTTGTCTGAACGGGACCGCCGGTCGCGAGATTTTACGCTCAACAGCTTGACCCATGCGATTCAGGAGATCATTGCCTGTTTCCCCGTGTATCGCATCTATATCACGGGGGAGGCCGGTGGGGTTCTGGATCGAGATCGCATGTTTTTGTGGCAGGCGGTGAGCCATGCCAAGCGGCGGAATCCCGCTGTGAGTGGCTTGGTCTTCGATTTCGTGCGGGATCTGCTGGTAACGCCCATGCGCCAAGGCGAAGAGGACCGAGACGAGCGGCTGAAGTTTGTGATGAAGTTCCAGCAGATGACCAGCCCCGTCACGGCCAAGGGCATCGAGGACACCGCTTTCTATCGCTATCACCGCTTTATCTCGTTGAATGAAGTTGGGTCAGATCCTCAGCAATTCGGCATCGTGCCCTCGCTGGTGCATCATCAATGGAAGTCCAGGCAGGAATACTGGGCGGCCTCGCTCTCGGCCACTTCGACGCACGATACCAAGCGGAGCGAGGATATTCGGGCACGGCTCAATGTGCTCTCGGAAATTCCGGAACAATGGAATGAACACGTCACGCGCTGGAAAAAAATGAACCGAGGTCTTAAGACAAAAGCTGCCGGTGAGGCAGTTCCTGACAGCAATGAAGAGTATCTCTTGTATCAGACACTGGTCGGGGTGTGGCCGCTCGAAGCCAGGGAAGAAGGCGATTATTCCAGGTTCGTCGAGCGCATTCAAGCGTATATGAACAAGGCGCTCAAAGAAGCGAAAGAACATACCAGCTGGGTCGGCCCGGATGTCGAGTACGAAGACGCAACCCGGCAGTTTGTCGCCAAACTGTTGGACTGCTCAAGGCCAAACGCTTTCTTGGACGATTTCCTTCCTATTCAGAAATGGGTGGCCCAGTATGGTCTCTACAACTCTCTGTCGCAGTTGATGCTCAAACTGGCAGCGCCAGGTGTGCCGGATTTCTATCAGGGGACTGAACTGTGGGATTTCAGCCTTGTCGATCCGGACAACCGCAGGCCGGTCGATTTTGCAGAGCGAGCCAGGTTGCTCGCGGAACTGACCAAGGCTTCGTCTGCTGACTCGGACCGTGTGGCGTTGATGCAGGAATTATTTGCGCAACGCGCTGACGGTCGTATCAAGCTGTTCCTGACCACAGAGGCTTTGCGGTATCGGCGCGATCATCGCGCCATGTTCCATGCCGGCGAGTACGTCCCGCTGGAAGGGATAGGGGAGAAGAATGAGCATCTGTTTGCATTCGCCCGTATTCACAGCGAGGGATCGATCGTGACGGTCGTTCCTCGTTTGCTGACCGGGGTGGTTCCGGATACCCATACCGCTCCTCTCGGACGCGAGGTGTGGAAAGACATGTGGTTGACAGTGCCGGCCTGGCGGGAGGGAACGAATTTTCGCAATGTCTTTACGGGAGCGCTGCTCAGTACAGTGACACGTGACGATCGTCAGGTATTGCCCGTCGGAGAGATTTTTCTGCACAGTCCGGTCGCCTGGCTTGAAAAGGTGGCGTGAGGGTGGCTGTATCGATGAGTGGGAGGAGAGGCAGTGGCTCGGCGGGGAAGCCCATGTCCGCCTTAAAAACGGTCGACCAAGACGGTCAGCTCCGTGGTAGCGGATTGGGCCGGATATCGTATCTCTACAGGCCGGTGCTTCTGCGATTGGTGCAGCATTGGGAAGCTTGGGTACGGGAGGAGCGATAAAAGCAGGGCAAGGGCGACAGGAGCGGCAAATCAGCGAACAGGCTGATTGGGCGTCACGCGAAAGGAGGACACTCATGGGGCAGGGACGAGGGGATAGGCAAGGGGTGCGGGACGATGAGGCCTGCACGATGGGAGCCGGGGCTGTCTTGGCCCTGTTTGGACTTGGCATGTTGGCTGGTGCGTTGGTGACGCTGCTGACGACGCCGGAACCGGGTGAGTCGGTTCGTCGGCGCGTGAAGCGAGGGGTGGAGACGGCTAGGCATGAATTTGACGAGACTGTGGGACAGGCCGAGGAATCCTGGAAAGCGGTGGGCGAAGGCGCGCGCGAGGCGATCAGAAAAACTACGACTCGGATCAAGGAAGCGACGCAGGTGACGAAAGAGGCGCTGACGAAGGACGAGCCATCTAATTAGGCCGCATCTTCATGAAGACTAGGGAGGCTGTTCGGCGATTAGCGCGCTGTCATGTGGGCACTGCCTTGCGGCATGTATACAGGGTTATAGAGGGAAGTGTGGCGCGCATGTAACGGTGTATGGCCGACTTCTTCTCGTTTGTGGCTGAGACAGACCAGTCGGAGTAGAAGGGCTGCGATTTGGGGAAAGACGTGCACACAAAGAGCACACAAATCGGCGACTATCGAGTGATCGGCGATCTCCATACGGTAGCGTTGGTCAGAACAGGTGTCTCGATTGATTGGTGTTGCTTCCCTCATTTCGATTCTCCGAGTATCTTTGGGGCGCTGTTTGATGCAGAGAAAGGCGGGCGGTTCAAAATCGCCCCACAGAAGATGGAACCAGGCAGCAGATGTATCTCCCTGAAATCATTAGTATTGCGCACACGGTTTCTGCATGCGGACGGAGTCGGCGAACTCACAGACTTCATGCCGGTGGAGTGCGACGAACCGGCACAGCATCCCCTGCGACACCAAATTGTCCGTATCGTCTCGGTCGCCAGAGGAAAAATTCGATTCAAGATGGAGTGCGTTTCGGGGTTCGACTACGGCAGAAATTCACACCAGACAGAGTCGCACAAACTCGGCGCTATCTTCCGGTCATCCGGCATGGCGGTCGGTCTGGTCAGTTCGATCCCTCTCACTATGTTCCAGGGAGTTGCGTCGGCAGAGTTTACAGTGGAAGCTGGTCAGACAGTGTCATTCATTCTGCAGCAGTCCGATGCCGGCGAAGAGGGTGATCTCATGACTCTGCCGGAGCGTGGTGAAACCTCCCTCCGTAGCACTGTCGCGTTCTGGCGTCGTTGGATCGGCCAATGCCGCTATTCCGACCGCTGGCGTGAAATGGTTCAACGGTCTGCACTGGCGCTGAAGTTATTGACCTACGCCCCTACTGGGGCCATTGTGGCGGCCCCTACGACCAGCCTGCCTGACCATCTCGGCGGCGTTCGGAACTGGGACTATCGCTATACCTGGACTCGCGATGCCGCATTCTCACTCTACGGTTGACTTCGGCTCGGCTTCACCGATGAAGTAGGGCGTTTTATGAGTTGGTTGAATGCCCGCTGTCACGAGCTGAATCATGACGGCTCACTTCAGCCGATCTACCGAATTGATGGAAGACACGACATGCCGGAGGAAGAACTGGCGCATCTCTCAGGCAACCGGAATTCGCGGCCGGCTCGAATCGGAAACGCAGCAGCCTAAGTCCAACTGGATATCTATGGTGCGTTGATGGACGCGGTGTACCTCTTCAATAAATACGGTACGCCAATCAGTTACGATTTATGGATGAATCTGGTTCGTCTGTTGGACTACGTCTGTGCCCATTGGGATCAGACTGACGATGGGATCTGGGAGGTTCGAGACGGCCGCCAGCAGTTCATCTATTCCAAGGCGATGTGCTGAGTTGCCTTGGATCGAGGATTCGAATCGCCAACAAGCGGGGATTCCCTGCGGGCCGGGGCAAATCGCTTGCTACGCGGGATCAGATCTATCGGATCGTCATGGATCGAGGATGGACCGATCATCGGCGCATGTGTTCAATATGAAGGGAGCGAGGCACTCGATGCGAGCGCGTTGATCATGCCGTTGGTGTTTTTTCTGTCGCCGACGGATCCGCGCATGCCGTCCACCCTGGATCGGATTATGGAGCAGCTTGTCTCGGACAGTCTGGTTCGACGCTATCAACTCGAGAAGGCGGCTGAGGAGGGTTTTAGTGGCGATGAAGGGACGTTCAACCTCTGTACGTTCTGGTTGGTTGAGGCGCTCACTCGAGCCGGTGGACATGAGCAAGCCCGGCTGATCTTCGAGAAGATGTTAAGTTACGCGGATCATGTCGGGCTCTATGCCGAGGAGCTATCGTATACAGGCACATCTGGGGAATTTCCCGCAGGCCCTTACCCACATGGGGCTTATCAGTGCCGCGTATAATCTCGATCGAGCATTGAGTCGACGGTAGGAATAACAGACGGGCAGGCAGAGGAAAATATCATGGCGCACACACCGAACAACCCCTTTCGGTTCATTGGTTGCAGCGAGCTGCGGGAAATTCTCGGCGAAGAAGCGGAAGACGAGAAGCGGCTGGTGGAATTGCTCGAATCGGTTCCACTCGATTCGATCTATTATCATACGCACAGCTCTATTCTCAGGCATAGCTATGTGGAACGAGTGTATCCGAATGATTTTGCCCAATGGGTTGCGATGGAAGTACGGGACCATATGTTGGCAGAACGGCTGGCGGTGGTCGACCCGTTGGAGTTCAAGGGACTCGATGCGCTTCGCGCGGAGCTCATCGCGATTATCGACGACCATCTCTCCCGGACCCAGGTCGTGCCGCGCGCGCTCTTCGGCCAGCCGTTTTATTTCAACCAGTCCAGGATTTTAGAGGTCCCGACCAATCTGGAAGTACGGACGTTGCGAGAGTTTCGCGACGCCATCGGTGATGTAGAGGTGAGCGCGATCTATTTTCATATCTTCGAAGCGCGCCACCGCCTCAAACGCGAAGAAAGCGATTTCTCGGCCTGGATTCGCCAGAGCCTTGGCCTGCCGGAACTGGCTGAGAAGTTGCGGACTATCAATCCCTATTTGGGCAGTCTCGAACGGGTGCGTTCCGCGTTGCTCACGACATGTGACGAGTTTCTGGCTCAGGAATCTGTACGGTAAGGAACAGGAGGGACAAGGTGCCAACGACAGATCCACTCTGGTTCAAAGACGCAATCTTTTACGAACTTCACGTCAAAGCCTTTTGTGACGGGAATGATGACGGGATCGGGGATTTCCGCGGTCTGATTCAGAAACTGGACTATCTGGAATGGTTGGGGGTCAACTGTCTTTGGTTGCTGCCGTTTTTCCCTTCACCCTTGAGAGACGACGGCTATGATGTCGCGGACTATCGCGGGATCTTCCCCGACTACGGGTCAATCGATGATTTCCGAACGTTCATGGATGAGGCGCACCGGAGGGGCATGCGCGTGATCGCGGACCTTGTGCTGAACCACACCTCGGATCAGCACCCCTGGTTTCAGGAGGCGAGGAATTCACCACAGTCGCCGAAGCGCGACTACTATGTCTGGAGCGACAGCGATAAGAAATATGACAAGGCGAGGATCATCTTTATCGACACGGAGAAGTCCAACTGGACCTGGGATCCGGTTGCGAAGGCCTACTACTGGCATCGCTTCTTCAGTCATCAGCCGGACTTGAATTTCGAGAATCCGGAATTGCGGATGGCGATGCTGGATACGATGTCGTTTTGGCTCGACCAGGGACTGGATGGATTCCGCTGCGATGCGGTGCCCTATTTGTTCGAGCAGGAGGGTACGATTTGCGAGAATCTCCCTGAGACCCATACATACCTCAAAGAAGTCCGCAAGCGGATCGACGACACCTATAGGGGGCGCATCTTGCTGGCGGAAGCCAATCAATGGCCCGCCGATGTACGTCCGTACTTCGGCGACGGCGACGAGTTCCACATGGCCTTTCATTTTCCTCTTATGCCGAGGTTGTTCATGGGCGTCGGCAGCGAGGATTGGCATCCCATTGTCGACATGTTTACGCACACGCCTCCGATCCCGGAGAATTGCCAATGGTGCCTGTTTCTGCGGAACCATGATGAATTGACGTTGGAGATGTGCTCCGGAGAAGAACGGGACTATATGTACTATGCCTATGCGCGGGATCCGAACATGCGGCGCAATATCGGGATCGCCCGCCGACTTGCTCCCTTATTGGAGAACGATCGACGAAAGATCGAACTGCTCAACAGTCTTGTCTTTACGCTCCCCGGCAGTCCAATCGTCTATTACGGCGATGAGATCGGGATGGGGGACAATGTGCATCTCGGTGACCGCAACGGCGTTCGGACGCCGATGCAGTGGAGTCCTGACCGGAACGGAGGGTTCTCGAAATCCGATCCGTCGAAGCTCTACTTGCCGGCTATTTCCGATTCGGTCTACGGGTACCAAGCCATCAACGTGGAATCGCAGCGCCAATCACCTCATTCCCTCTTGCAGTGGATGAGGCGGATGATCACTGTGAGGAAGAAACATCGGGCGTTTGGGCGTGGAACGGTCACCTTTCTGCGTCCACGGACCGACAAGGTGCTCGCATACCTGCGAGAGTATCACGAGGACACGCTGCTACTTGTGCACAACCTGGCCGGATCGGCGCAGGCTGTCGAGCTGGACCTAGCGACATTCCAGGGTGCCGTGCCCATTGAGCTCTTCGGCAATTCACGATTTCCCACTGTCGATACGCAACCCTACATCTTGAGTCTGGCTCCATATGGATTCTACTGGTTCAAGTTACAGCGGCAGACAAGCCACGACAGTTCCTACGGCATCGAAGGCAGCGTCATTTAGCATGGCGCAACCTGTGTCATCGCGTGTGCAATCGGAGATGTGAAACTGATGTCTCAAGAATTGGACGAATATCGAGACGTCGCACCGAAAGGCACGGTTGAGTTTCTCTATCGACTGGGCGACCTCGTTGCTGGGCGGAGCTTTCTGCACGTCAATTCTGTCCGGTACGGAGGAGGTACGGCCGAAATTCTCCGCCGCCTGGTGCCGATGATGAAATCGTTGGGGGTAGACGCGCGGTGGGAAGTTTTGGCAGGGGATCAGGGATTCTTCGAAATCACCAAACGGGTGGCCAATGCGTTGCAGGGTCAGGAGGAGCACCTGACCAAACAGATGGAGCAGGCCTATCTCAAAATCAACCAACGCAATGCCCAGACCCTGAATCTGGATGCGGACCTCGTGATGATCCACGACCCTCAACCGGCGGCGTTGATCGAGCAGCGGAAGAGAGGCTATTGGATCTGGCGTTGCCACCTCGATTTGGCCAAACCTCAGCAGCACATCTGGAGTTTTCTCCGCTGTTTCGTCGTCCGCTATGATGCGGCCATCTTTTCGCTTCCCGGATTCGCGCACCGGCTTCCGATACCCAAATTTTTGATTTACCCGTCAATCGATCCGTTGAGCGAAAAGAACCGGGAGTTATCGCGTACGGAAGTCAACCAGGTTCTCGTCCGTCTTGGAATTCCGAGAGACAAACCCATTCTCTTGCAGCTGGCGCGCTTCGAGCGGTTCAAGGATCCGATGGGCGTGATCAAGGCCTATCGCTTGATCAAGAAATACCACGACTGCCGTTTGGTGCTGGCCGGCGCCGGTGTGACGCACGACTTGGAGGGAGAAGCAGTGCTGGCGGAGGTTCAGGAGGCCGTCGACGGCAATCCGGACGTTCATGTCTTGCAACTGCCGCCCGAAGCAGACCTCGAAATCAACTCCCTGCAGCGCGCCGCGACGATCGTCCTGCAGAATTCCATTAAAGAAGGGTTTGGCGTTGCCGTGTCCGAGTCCATGTGGAAGGGGAAACCGGTGATTGGAAGCACTGCCGGTGGGCTTGCGGCTCAGATTGTGGATAGCGTCACAGGGTACACCGTGCATTCCATCGAGGGGGTGGCCTTCAGAGCCCGGTATCTCTTGAGTAATCCCGGCGTGATTCAACGGATGGGCGGCGCAGCGCGCGAGCATGTCAGACGAAACTTTCTTATCACGCGTCAACTGAGCGATTATTTGATGCTGGTGAAACTGTTTGCCGATCGATGACGTCGGGAGCTGGTACATTCAGGGACGGTCGCAGGTTTACGGTCGTTGCGTGAGCGAAAGGAATCTGTGGCGCAGGTGACGGCATGGGAGCAGGCGCGGGAGCAATGTCCCGATGTCCGTAAGATCGATCTCCTGGTCGGTCTGCCGACGTTCAATCATGCGTCGACTGTGGCGTCGGTGCTCAAGGCGATCGTCTCAGGATTGGAAGCGACCTGCCCCTCTGCGTCAATTTTATTCGTCAACGCCGATGCCGGTTCACAGGACGGCACAACGGAATTGGTGCGGAGGGCTGTGGGAAGTGCTCTCCCTGTTGCCTCCGTCCAGCACATCATGGGCGGAATGGCCGGGAGTCCTTTTGCGTTGCATGGACTGTCGGACTCCGGGGTGCCTCAACGGGAAGAGGCATTTCGGGCGTTCTTTACCATTGCCGAGCAGTTACAGGCAAAAGCCTGTGTCGTCATCGACGCCAATCTCCTGTCGGTTTCGCCAGAATGGATTGAACGGTTGGCGCAGCCGGTGCTGGAAAAACAGGCAGACCACGTGGCGCCAGTCTTTCGGCGTCAGCGATACGAGGGCAGCCTGACGAACAGCCTGATTGGGCCCTTGACCCGAGCGCTCTACGGAAAACGTATCGTCTGCCAGACTGGCGGAGGCTATGCGTTTTCTGGAAAACTGACGAGTCGCTACTTGCAAAAGGATGTCTGGGAGGGAGATGCCGCTCGGTTCGGAATTGATAGTTGGCTGACCACCGTAGCGGTCGCTGAAGGATGCAACGTATGGCAGGCATTCCTTGGAGCCAAAGTTCAGGAGACGAAGTCCAGCGGGCTCGACCTGTCGGTTGTCTTGGCGCAAGCCGTCGGAGCCTCCTACCATTATATGGAGCGTTATCAAGATGTATGGGAGCAATGCACAGGATCGAGTCCAGTTCCGGCGATCGGTGAACCCTACGAGTCCAGCTCCGAGTCCGTCACGATTAATGTCGAACGGATGGTGAAGGGATTCCGTCAAGGGTTGCGGGATTTGCTGCCGATCTGGGAAACGATTCTTGCGCCGGACACGTTGGCAGGCATTCTCACGTTGGGGCTGGCGGATGAAGAGGGGTTTCGCTTTCCTATCCCGCTCTGGGTGCAAACCGTCTATGACTTTGCCCTGGCGTACCATGAGAAAGTCATCCATCGGGAGCACCTGCTCAAATCACTAACCCCCCTGTATCTCGGGCGCACCGCGTCGCTGGTCCTTGAAACGAAGTATGGCAGGCCAGGCGAAGTCGAACGTACGGTCGAACGAGTCTGTGAGACGTTTGAACAGATGAAGCCTTACTTGGTAGGGCGATGGAGGTTCCAATGAGGGAAATGTGGCAATCGGCAATGGTTGAGGCCTTCCAGGAAACGATGAAGCGAATTGCGCTCTTCTTGCCGAAGCTCATGGCGCTCATGACATTCCTGATGCTTGGCATAGCGATGGGCTGGCTCGTGAAGTTTCTGCTGATGCGAATTCTGAAGGCTTTCCGCTTCGATCCGCTGTGTGAACGGCTGGGGCTCGCGTCAGCCTTAGGGAAAGCCGGCATGAAGCAGCCGGTCTCTCACGTGATCGGCCGCCTCTCTTTCTGGATCGTGTTTCTGCTCTTCGCGTTCATGGGCGTCGATGCGCTGGATCTTCCGGCTACCACCAATCTGATGACTGTCATCCTCGGGTTCTTGCCTCACGTGCTTGCCGCGGCCCTCGTGGCCCTCGTTGGTGTGCTGCTTGCCAACTTCAGCAGCGAAGCGACATTGATCGCGGCGGTGAATGCGCAGATCCAGGAAGCCCGGCTGATTGCCAACCTGATTCGGTGGGGTATTCTCATCTTCACGGTGGCGATGGTGCTCACCCAGCTCGGGATTGCCAAAGACATCGTCGTGGCCGCGTTCTCCATCACCTTTGGCGGCGCCATTTTGGCGCTGGCGATTGCGCTCGGTTTGGGAGGGCGCGGAATCGCCAAGGTGGCGCTAGAGCGGAGGCTGCGGCGGAAGCAGAAGACGGACGACGAAATGTCGCATCTGTAGGCCAGAATCGCACGCGAATGGAATCGCAAGGAGGTGACGGCTGTGCTGAGAGATGAAGGTGGCAGACAACGGGTGGTGATTGAAGGAGTTCGACCGGAGATCGACGGGGGGAAATTCCCGATCAAGCGGACGATCGGTGAAACTGTCGTCGTCGAAGCCGATGTCTTCACCGATGGTCATGATGCCCTCTCAGTCCTGCTCCGGTATCGACCAGAATCGACCGAACAATGGACAGAGCTTCCGATGGAGTTTCTCGGGAACGACCGGTGGCGCGCGGCATTTCCCGTGACCACGGTCGGGCGGTACCGCTATGTCGTGACCGGATGGGCCGATCACTTTGCCGCGTGGCGTCGAGACTTCGTGAAGAAGATCGATGCGGGACAGGATGTTCAGGTGGATCTCCTGATCGGGGCCCAGCTGGTTGAGGAGGCAAGCAGACGGGCTAAGAAGGACGAGGGAAGAATGCTCGCGACGAGTGTCACAGAACTTCGGTCGACGAGCACTCTGGAGTCGGATCGTATTCGAATGGTGCTGGGTACAGAGCTGGCAATTGCGATGGCGAAGCACCCAGATCGGACGCATGCGTCGACGTACGATCGGGAGCTTTCTGTGGTTGTGGACCGTGAGAAGGCCCGCTTCAGCGCCTGGTACGAAATGTTTCCACGCTCGTGCAGCCCCAAGGCTGGGCAGCACGGGACATTCAAGGATTGCGAAGCGCGGCTGCCCTATATCGCCGGGATGGGGTTCGACGTGCTGTACCTCCCCCCCATTCACCCCATCGGGGCGACCCATCGGAAGGGGAAGAATAACGCTCAGACAGGCGAGCCAACGGATCATGGGAGTCCTTGGGCGATCGGCTCGCCTGAGGGAGGGCATAAAGCGATTCATCCTGAATTAGGAACCCTCCATGACTTTCGGCGATTGATGGAACAGGCTCGTACGCATGACATTGAAATAGCCATGGATATTGCCTTCCAATGTTCTCCCGATCATCCCTATGTGAAGGACCATCGCGAGTGGTTTCGGGTCAGGCCCGACGGCACGGTGCAATATGCCGAGAATCCGCCGAAGAAATATCAGGATATCTTCCCGCTGGAGTTTGAGACCGATCAATGGAAGGCGCTGTGGGAGGAGTTGAAGAGTGTCATCGACTATTGGATCGAGCAGGGGATACGGATATTCCGCGTGGACAATCCCCATACCAAGCCCTTCCCGTTTTGGGAATGGATGATCGGCGAGGTGAAACAGTCACATCCTGACGTCATTTTTCTCGCGGAAGCCTTCACGCGGCCCAAAGTCATGCATCGCTTGGCGAAACTGGGCTTCACCCAATCCTACAATTACTTTCCCTGGCGCAATACCAAGTCCGAGTTGACAGAGTATTTCACGGAACTGACCGGGACGGAAGTGCAGGAATTTCTCCGGCCGAACCTCTGGCCGAACACCCCGGATATTCTCACGGAACAGCTCCAGCATGGTGGCCGTGCGGCGTTCATGTCGCGGCTGGTGCTGGCAGCGACACTTGGCGCCAGTTACGGGATCTACGGCCCGGCCTATGAACTTTGCGAGCACCTTCCCCGCGAAGCCGGAAGCGAAGAATATCTGAATTCTGAGAAATACGAGATCAAGGAATGGGACCTTCGCCGCCCGGACAGTCTCAGTGAGTTTATCGGCTTGATAAATCGCATCCGGCGCGAAAATCCCGCCCTACAGAGCGATCGGGGGCTGCGCTTTCATGAAATTGCGAATGATCAGTTGCTCTGTTACAGCAAGAGCACGGCCGACGGGGCGAACGTCATTCTGGTGGTCGTCAACTTAAGCCCCCATCACGTTCATTCCGGGTGGTTGGAACTGGATCTCGATAGTTTGGGGCTCGATAGGGATCGCCCGTTTCAAGTGCAGGATTTGCTGACACAGGCCCATTATTTGTGGCAGGGGCCGAGGAACTATCTTGAAGTCGATCCTCATTCGGTTCCGGCGCAGATCTTTCGGATCCGCCGCTACGTACATACGGAACGGGATTTTGACTATTACCTGTAGCAGGTAGGAGACGATGCATGTTGATCGCCGCAGAAGGTTGGGAAACGCTGTGTGAGGGAAAAGCTCCCGGGGCCTTGACGAGCATCATGCCTGCCATTCTCCAGGCCAGACGGTGGTTCGGCGGCAAAGCCCGTCGAATCGAGTCAGTGACAATCGTTGAATCGATCGCCGTTCCGTCCGGATCGACGAAGACGTTGCTTCTCCTAATCCATGTGAAGTACGGAGACGGCGCCGGGGAGACGTACCAGCTGCCGGTGACGGCGGCGTTCGGAGATGAGGCCACACGCATCCAACAGGATTTCCCGCAGGCCGTCATTGCGCCGCTCACGGTTCAACGTCACGGGCAGGAGGCAATAGGAATCTTGTACGATGCCCTCTGGAATCGCGACTTCGCATTGGCGCTCCTGGATGCGATCGGTCAGGATTCTGGATTTCAAGGGATTCCCGGATCTCTCATGGCTTCCCCTACAAAGGCCTTCGGCGATCTCGTGTCTGCCGGAACCTTACACGAACCAGCTGTCATGAAAGCAGAACAGAGCAATACCTCGGTGGCCTATGGCGAGCAGGTGATCCTAAAATTCTATCGGCGGTTGGAAGAGGGGATGAATCAGGACCTCGAAATCGGAAGGCATTTGACCAATATGCTGTTCCCCTACACCCCGCCGATCGCCGGTGCGATCGAATACAAGCGAACGTCCGGCGAGCCGATCACACTGGCGCTGCTGCAGAAATTCGTGCGCAACGACGGCGATGCGTGGCGGCATAGTCTGGACGCGGTCGACCGATTTTTCTTTCGGATCGTCGGAGGACCGCTCCGGGATGAACCGCCTCCTCAGACCGTACATCCACTCCTCAATTTGGCACGGGATGAGTACCCTCCGTTGGTACGTCAGCTCATAGGATTGTATCTGGAATCGGCCGAACGGTTAGGGCAACAAACAGCGGAACTCCACGTGGCGCTCAGTCAGGTGCCGGACGATCCTGCCTTTACTCCAGAACCACTCACGAGCAAGTATCGGCAGGCTCGGTATGACGCGGCCATGCGGAGCACGACAGGCACATTCGCCCTCCTCCAAGAACGCGAACAACTGCTCTCGCCTGCTGGTCAAGTGCATGTACGTCGTCTGTTCGATCTAAGACCGGAGCTGGAGCACATGTTCCGTGCATTCCGAGATCTCGAGCGGCCGATCCCGCTCATTCGCTGTCACGGCGATTATCACCTGGGACAGGTGTTGTGCACAGGAAGCGATTTCATGATTATCGACTTCGAGGGAGAACCGGCTCGTCCATTGGCCGAGCGCCGGATGAAACAACCGGCTATGGTAGATGTGGCAGGTATGGTTCGATCCTTCCACTATGCTCCATTTGCCTTTCTTCAAGGGAAACAGGCCGGTATTGCCGTCATCTCGCATCCCATTCCCTCACAGAGTCTGCTGTGGGCTCAATTCTGGTCTGACTGGGCCAGCGCCGCATTTCTCAAGGCCTATCTCCGCATCGCGGCCGGTGCCGGATTTTGGCCGCAGGACGAGGGGGATGTCCGTCTGTTGTTGGACCTGTATCTGGCAGAAAAAGCGATGTACGAATTGGGGTATGAGCTGAATAATCGGCCGGATTGGGTTGAGATTCCGCTCCACGGTCTCGTAAGTATTTTGGAAACGACGAGGCCCAGAGTCCCATGAGTGGGTGCCAATCGAAGCGAACCGTTCAATTTGTGTGCGCTGACGATGTATTGTCCGCAACTTATGGAATGAGGTGACACCATGCCGAAGACACAGGAAGTGACAGACAAGACGGGCGCGATGAGCTTACTGACCCAGGGTGATCTATACCTTTTTAACGAAGGTTCGCACTTCCATCTCTACAATAAGTTGGGTGCGCATCCAATCCGACAAGAGGGAGTAAGCGGAACCTATTTCGCCGTCTGGGCACCGGACGCGGACGAGGTGTCGGTCGTCGGTGTTTTCAACGATTGGAAGCCCGGCGTGCATCCTTTACACAAGCGGGAGCATTCGGGCATTTGGGAGGGGTTTCTCCCAGGCGTAGAGAAAGGCGCCCTCTACAAGTACCACATTCGTTCACGACGTGACTCGTACCAGGTTGAGAAAACGGATCCCTTTGCCCTCTTCAATGAAATTCCTCCCAAGGCGGCCTCAATCGTCTGGGATTGCGACTACGGCTGGCGAGACGACGAATGGATGCATACGCGAGGTACGCGCAATGCGCTCGATGCGCCGATGTCGACGTATGAAATACACCTCGGGTCCTGGAAACGCGTGCCGGAGGAAGGGAATCGTTCCTTGAGTTATCGAGAGCTGGCTGCCGTGCTGCCGGGGTACCTTCAAGACATGAACTTTACCCATGTGGAATTTCTCCCGATCATGGACCATCCGTTTTTCGGGTCCTGGGGCTATCAAACGACGGGGTACTTCGCTCCATCCGGCTGCTACGGTACGCCACAGGATTTGATGTTCCTGATCGACGAACTTCACCGCCATGCCATCGGAGTGATTCTCGACTGGGTGCCGTCGCATTTTCCGACCGATGCGCATGGGTTGAGTTACTTCGATGGGACACATCTGTATGAGCATGCCGATCCTCGTCAAGGCTACCATCCCGATTGGCAGACCTATATTTTCAATTTCGGTCGGAATGAAGTGCGCAGCTTCTTGATCAGCAGCGCCCTCTTCTGGCTGGAGAAGTATCACATCGACGGGATTCGCGTCGACGCGGTGGCCTCGACGCTCTATCTGGACTATTCGCGCAAAGAAGGGGAGTGGATTCCGAATCAGTATGGCGGCCGCGAAAACCTTGAGGCGATCGGATTCTTGCGCCGGTTGAACGAGGAGGTCTACAAGAATTTTCCGGACGTGCAAACCATTGCCGAAGAGTCCACCTCGTGGCCGATGGTCTCAAAGCCGACCTACCTCGGCGGGCTTGGGTTCGGCCTCAAGTGGGATATGGGATGGATGCACGACACGCTCGAATATATGAGCCAAGATCCATATTTCCGGCGATACCACCATGACAAACTGACGTTCCGGATGCTCTATGCCTTTCACGAAAACTTTGTGCTGCCGCTGTCGCATGACGAAGTCGTCTACGGGAAGGGGTCCTTGCTCGGGAAAATGCCCGGCGATGATTGGCAGAAATTTGCCAACCTCCGGCTCCTGTTCGGATACATGTACGCGCAGGCGGCCAAGAAGTTGCTCTTCATGGGCGGGGAAATAGGTCAACGGAGTGAGTGGGCGCACGATCGCAGCGTGGAGTGGCATCTGTTGGAACAACCTGCGCACAGCGGCATGAAACGTTGGGTAACGGACTTGAACCGCTTGTACCGCGATGAGCCCGCGCTCCATGAACGGGACTTGGATCCTGCCGGCTTCGAATGGATCGATTGCGCCGATGTCGAGTCGAGTGTGATCAGCCTGCTCCGCAAGGGTAAGGCTCCCAATGTCATGATGCTCGTCGCGTGCAACTTCACGCCGGTGCCACGGCCTAATTATCGGATTGGCGCGCCGCGTGGCGGATTCTGGAAAGAAGTCCTGAATAGCGATGCGACGATCTATGGCGGGAGTGGCTGGGGTAATTTCGGGGGAGTCGAGGCGGCGCCGATTCCCTTGCATGGGCGATCGCACTCGCTCACACTGACGTTGCCGCCTCTTTCGATCATGTTTTTTAAGTGCCCCAGATAGCGCGCATTATCACCCTGCTTTATCCTTCAGGAGGGCCTCGATGACGCGGCTCTCTTCGTCGTGATTCCGGCTCAGGCTGGTATTCTATGCCGAGCTGATGATCGTCGGTCAGGGGTTTTGCCCAATGTCGCCAGGTGCTGCTGCAGCGCCTGGTTAAATTCCGACAAAGGTACGTAAAGTCCCACAGGATTTAACGTAACCGTTTGATCGGCTGGTCGTGACCAGCATATTGGCGCTCCCAAAATTCATGGTTGGTTAGTCGATCAATTTTGGGAGCTTGATGCCGATGGAATCCTTGAGCCGCTCGTCCGAGAAATCATACTCCCCCAGTAGGTTCACGTGGCGCCAGGAAGCGTCGGAGCCGTGCCGGAGCCCCTGGATGAATTCCTCGCGCTTGGCGGCGACAAATACAGGGCATTCCAGCAGACAATGCAGTTCTTGATGAGGCGCTTGCAGACCTCGGCCAGCTCCTGTTCTTCCTTATCGGCGTTCAAAAACTCCCGTGGGCTGCCGACGGACACGGCGCGGGTGAAGCGATGCACGTGTTCGATGCCGTTGAGCACCTTTTCGATCGACATGCGCAAGTCCGGCTCGTCAATGTAGCGCAGAATGAACAGGCTTTGGGGGATCTGCCAAAAGGCTTTGAGGGCTTGGTAGAGACCGTGCTGTTTGGAGTAGGAATTGAGGCGGCGGAAGATATCCGAGGCGGTAGTTTCCTTGAGTTTGATCGTGGCGATGAAGCGCAGGATGTCGTCCCAGTGGGAGTGGATCAGGTTGATGTCACGATAGGCGTCGGGCTTGATGCGCCAGTCGGACTGATCTGCGTTTTTGCGGCTGCGGAACAAATAGAGGCGCTGGCGCTTGAGGTTCTTGAACTGCGGCGCGTAGGCCACGGTGATCAGAAAGCTGGTGGCGAATATCGCCTCGCTGGGTATTTTCCAACAAAGGCACGTACACTCTCACAGTTTTTTTTGGAACATATGATCGAAAACAGTGAGTTATACAATTTTACAACTCTCAATTTTTCCGCTTACAAAGAGCCTAAATTTGGAAGCTCGAAAAGCGGCTTAAGTAGATGAACTCACAAGATAATTCAAAATTCCTGTGAGAGTGTACGTGCATTTGTTGGAATTTAACCGATAATGAAATCGACAGGCGCCAGCAGTTTCACTCGCAATTGAGCCTGGTGAACCAGATCGGTCGCACGCTCACGATACCCTGGCGGCATCGCTACATATGGACCGTCCAGAGAAGTTTTCGGTGAGGTCTGACGGGAGCTGATGCCGGCTGAAGAATCCAGCCAACGCTTCGACTGAACCTACCACTTCCGCATCCACATCGCGTGTCAACCGGTCTTGATACCCATAAGCCTGGAGCGCAAGCGCCCCCACGAGTAAGATATCGACAGTCGCACCAGTCTGCCTGGTGTACTCCTTTAAGAGGGCAATAACGTGATCAGCGGTGCGCGTAGACAAAAGAGAGGGCTTCGGCAAAGGTGCGATAGTCCCTCTTCAATAGGTCCCGATTCGACAGGAAGTGGCACTCGGTTGCCAAGAAAGATATTGAGGCGTCGGGTACCGTGTGTCCCATCGGCACGCTGTTCGATACGCCACCTGAACCATTGGCTCAGACTGACAGGGAGCAAGATTGAGCCGATCATTCACATGAATTTCGAGTCACAACGTCCGCCGTCCCGCTCCGTCTGAATCGCCTCGCCGATCGCACTTGTGCCTAAATAGGCCGCTAACAGTCGGAGCGGGGATACAGGTCCTTCGATGAGTGGCTCAGCAGACATACCGCAGTGTAGCACGGAGAAACCTTTAAGGAGAACCCTACCAGTCGCCGGCCGTTCCCTCCGGGCATACATGCGCTGCTGAGAGCAGTTGATAGGAGACGGCTTCCTCCTTCAGGT
>JBDTSF010000019.1:0-6394 GCA_039931295.1 Nitrospirota bacterium
TGTTGCGAACATGCCTTAATCTTATGATTTTTGTACGTCACCCATTCAGCCAATTACAGCCCTCCTTTTATCGAATAATCTCATTTTCTCAAGGATAGCAGATATGTCACGTCGCAATCTCAATGATCCCTTCATTGATCAGAGAGAGGAGTGATGGGTCGCTGGCTTTCTGCTGTGATCCGGAAGCCGGATCACGTAACGACCTCCGGTGTCACGCGTCACCAGCACCTGTCCCTTCCGGCTTAACCGATCGACCTCAAGAAAAACCCGGCCCCAAGACAGGTCGGAGAGACTGTTCGTCAAGGTATCCAGGTCGCACCCATGCATACGTTGGACTGCTCCGAGAATGCGATCAGTGACGGGTGTATGCAAAGCCATGATCAGATTCTCCCTCCTGATGTCCGGACATTCACTGCAATGTTAGAGATGACCTCCTTCAGTAGGTGTGGTAGTTGGCAGAAAGAGATGAAGTCCTATCGGCACGAACGGGATTTGGTGCAAGCACGGGGCAGACAGTCGGAACAAGTATTGGCGCCAAGAAGGGAAAGAAGCCTCGACTGTTGACAGTCACCATAAGGACCCTGTTCTGAAAGGTCCGAGTTCGAACGATGAAGTCTCTGAAAAAATCCGGCGTAGGAGTGAAGGGGCTGTGCGAGTTCCGGCATGCGGGATGACGGGTAGGGGCGTGCGGAAGAGACAGCAGCCACCGTCACTGGAACGTCTGCACAATATGCTACGCCGATGGCAAGGCCCGGTCAACGGCTCCTCGATTGGCTTAGGAAACCAGGTTGCAGAGATAGGGAGTCGCCAGATCATCCTTCTTGCTCGCAGAACGCGCACGATAAAACTGTGCTCGCATGGGACAAGAGCGCGTCATGGCGCGCTCGGGATTGGGCGGGTAAGGATGTTGCGCGCAATCAAGGGCAGCTTCGGCCACTCCTTTTGAAAGGGATAATGAATTGGAAAGGCCTCGCTCGATGGCCGCAAGTGGACCAACATGGATTCCATTCCAAGAAAGAGAGCCCAGTGAGCTTGGAGAGGCTATCGAAAATTTATAGTGGGCGGCCTACGCCCGGACCCATGATATGAACGTACAAATCTCCAGTATCGGGATTGAGTCCTTCGCAGCTATAAAGGTATAATTCCAGGTAGCATACTCAATAGTTTGGCGCCACAGAAAAGAAGAGCAGACTAAATGAATATTGGCGAGCCACCTTGGAGTCGAGCTGAGATTTTAGAGCACATTGATGAATTTGCGACAATTTATGACAGCCGGCCCATTAAAGATAATATAGGTGGGATGAAAGCTCCTCACATGTTTGCGGTTTGGTTCATAGCAAAGCATTTATCCCCCGACTTGATAGTTGAAAGCGGAATATGGAAGGGTCAGAGCACGTGGTTGCTTGAACAAGCATGTCCAAGACCCAAGTTAGTGTCGATTGATTTGAACCTCGGGAATCGTCAGTATATTTCTGATCATGCTATCTATTCCGACAATGATTTTGCCGAACAAGAGTGGCTGGACGTGCCATATAGAGCCCTAGTTTTTTTTGATGACCACCAAAATGCCTACAAGCGATTACAGCAGTGTAAGTGGTTTGGGTTCACGCACATAATATTCGACGACAATTACCCGATCAGTCAAGGGGATTGTTATAGCTTAAAGAAGGCTTTTGCAAATGCAGGCTTCGAACCAGCGCACTCTCAACAGACATCCGCGAACAGTAATATTTTATCGAAAATACAAAGAAGATTCTCTCGGCTGATAGGCGTTAGCCCAATTTCACTTACACCTCAATATGATGCAGTGAAGATTCGCCCGAACGATATCGATTCGAGAGTGCTGGAAAGACATCTTGAAATTTATTATGAGTTTCCACCAGTCTTTATGACGAACAAGACTCGTTGGGGAGATGACTGGGATGATGTGTCATATCCCACACCAGAGCCTTTACTCGAGAAACCGACCAAGTCAACGCACGAGACATTTGTGGATGAGGCTATGTTCTATACGTGGATATGTTACGCCAAAATTAAGTAAGGGCTAACAAGGCGCCGTGCTGGACGTCAATTCCGCTGCGCTCCATTGCCGCCGGTGAGCTTGGTCGTTGAGACTGTAGAAGAACTCCTTTTTTCATGTAAAATCCTGCCCTCACACCGAAGTTGGTTGTTGTTGCCCCGCTCAACGAGAACAGGAAGTTTCGATGGTCCGCTACAAACCCTACGACGTTGACAGGGCACGTTCATCTCGGTCTCGTTTCCTGATCAGATCCTGCCGGGTTCCTTCGAATATGTCTTGAGCGAGATCGTGGAGGAGCGCATCGATCTTACGCTGTTCGAGGTGCGGTATACCAACAACGAAACGAGGCACTTAGCCTAGGATCTCGCGGTGCTGCTCAAGATCGTGTGGTACGGCTCCTATGAGGGCATGGTCTCAAGCCGGAGGCTTTCGGACGCCTGCGAGCGCAACGTCCAGTTCTTGGCGCTTTCGGCCGCCACCCTACGACGATCGCCGACTTCATTTGAGCTCGATCTCATCGGTCGCGACACCTTCGATATCGACGGCTGCAAGCTCCCGAGCAAAGCCTCGAAGCAATGGAGCGGTACCCACCAGTTGAAGATATAGGATCGGATCTTGTAATCAAACATTGCGAAGACTGTCCGCGCGCGGCTGGCTTTTTATGCCATTGAGTAAAGAACCTCGCCCTTCCAGGCGGGGCTTTTGTAAACCAAGAGGGAATTTGCCTTCGCTTCGCTACGGGCTGCCATTCATCCCCGCTCTTCCGAGCGGGGCATCCTGGCAGATCTTCGTGAAGAGAGAAATGGTCGAAAGCGCGGGGCGCATATGGCTGAGGTCCTGCACATCAATACCACCGTACGCAAACAGGTCGTGGACCTGACGGATCAGGTTGAGGCGGTGATCCGGAAGGCGAAGATGCAGGAAGGGCTCTGCTAGCTCTTCATCACCCACACGGCTGCCGCATTGACGACGGGGGAGGTTGGGGAGGGGACTGAGCAGGATTTTCTCCAAGTGGTGGAGCAGATGATTCCACGGATTCATTTCCAGCATGCCCACGATCCCTCTCATGCCTGGTCCCACATGGTCTCGTCAATCCTGGGGCCGTCTCTCACGATTCCGGTTGTAGCCGGCAAACTGGTTCTCGGCACCTGGCAATCCGTGATGCGGGTCGAGCTGAATGGCCCACGCGAACGAACCGTGCACGTGACAGTGTTTCCGTCATGACTTCAGTCTCTTCCGCGCGTGGCGAAGTTTTTTACTCGGTTGTTACCCGATGAGTCACAGTAGAGGAAGGTCAGTTGGGTTGAGCAGCGATGAGTGCCAGTTTTTCTGACCGGGCGAAGGCTTTGATCGCGGCCTCGCGTGCGAGTGCCGCGCCTTTGGTGAGTCGGTATTCGGTATAGCGCACCCTTAACGGGCATCGGTGTTTTGTGTACTTGGCGCCTCGGCCCGTCCTGTGTTCTTCCAGCCGCCGTTCCAGATCATTGGTGATGCCGGTGTAGAGGCTGGTGTCTGCACACTCCAGGATGTAGACGATCCACTTCATTGTGGCTTGTGCGCAATGCGGGCCGGTGCCTGACCGATGATATGAACCCTTGGACCATGAGGAAGTGGAATCACACGATGGTTGGGTGCCTCCCCACCGAGCACCCATTCGAACAGCCGCTTCGCGTCGTTCAGCTCCGGTTCCTTCGGGATACCGTACTGTTCCTTCTGCATCGACTCATCGTAGAGGCCGATGCACCCGTGTGAGGCTGGATAGCCCGGCATGTCCCGCCCATGGATCCAATAGGATACGCCTTCCCGATTCACATGGAACCGAAGCGCGTAGTTCATCGGGTAGGGTCTGTTTGTTCCCTCAATCATATAGAGACAGGATTGACGTTGTCGATGGGTAGCCGTCAAACGGAACTCCCTCGTGGGCGTTTCATTGAGTCCGTCGCCAGACGCGATGGGGGTTGAAAAGCGAAGGGCTCCAAATTCATAGGCTCCGAGAAACTGTTCCGCCAGATCGATCAGAATGAGTTTCTCTTCCTGCTCAGCGGCTTGATAGAACAACGGGAGCGGATTGAACGATGCCAGATCCTCGAGCCGCCTCGGCGTTTTAATCGAGAGACAGGGGCGCGCGTGACGCCGATCAATCCGATTGAACCGTGCTACGTCCACCCAGTGCTCGCCAAATATCGTCTCTAGCGATGTGCCCGGTGGAATGATACGGCAGTCCCACTCCAGCATAGCATCACTGGGATATAATGAATCTCGCAGAGACCGCGATACTTCTTGGGCGTGTCAGCTTGCGCGGAAACGTGAAAGGCCGCGACCATCAGCACGGTCATGGCAATCAGTAAACTACAGAACGACCGAAGTGGGCATTTCTCCCGCAGGCTGTTCAAAAATGCCGTCAGCAAGGCCGCAGCGAGTGAAGACCCGAAGGCGTACTCTTGGGGTACGTTGAGAATTCTTGCGAGATGAGAACGACGTTGGCGGCTTTTTTCAGCGTCATGCACGTCCGGACGCCAGATATGCATGCAGCACATCTCGTCTAGCAATGATGCCTACGAGTTTGTCCTTGGCGTCCACCACCGGCACGGCTCCGAATCCCTCGATCATGAGCGACGCAATGACATCGCCGTTGGTCTTGAGATGAACAGCCTGCACCTGTTTTTGCATGACCTGGCTGACCATCATCAGGCCAAACTCTTTCTTCGTACCCGCCTTGGCTTTCTTCGTCTTTTTCTTTGTCGGCATATGTTCCCTCCTCACTAGTTATCTCGCAGGATGCTGAAAAAGTCCGCCAGCAGCGTTCTCGCATCGTTCAGATCCTCAACGTACCCCGGAGGGTACGCCTTCGGGTCTTCACTCGCTGCGGCCTTGCTGGACGGCCCTTTTTGAGCATCCTGCAGGAGTGTTCTCCTGTTACGCCATACGTGCAGACTATCGAAGTCATGCTACGTCGAATTGGTTTCTTCCGGCCTTCTAGCCCGATGGACTGACGCGAATCACCACAGTGGCATGTCCCTCTCTGCTGCAAAACGCCGCACTCTTCATAGGAGCCGGAGTACCGTTTCTCTCCGCAACCCCTTGGGATAGGGCTGATTCTCTTTCTTATCCCCTTTGCGTCACAGGCACACGCAATGCAGAACTGATACCCGGAATGGTTTGTGTGTGTGGCGTCATTGTCATCGAGGAAGGGAGTGTGTCATGCGAATTCTTTGTGCTGTGGATGGGTCTGAATGCTCGCAGTGGGGAGTGCAAGCACTCGAAGCGCTCGCTGGTCGTCAGCCGGAAGTAGTCACGCTTCTCCATGTGGTCGATCCGTCGTCCCTCCGAGCGGGGAAAGGCGGGAACCCCGTGGCAGAGAAGCGAGCTCTGGCTGCTATGGAGAAGGCCGGTGGCATCCTCCTCCGCGAGGCAGAGCGTTCCGCGCGAGTCGCCCTCGGACAGGCCGCGACCGGCCCTCACACCATATTTCACCGCACCTTAGCCCATGGCCCCCTCGCCCAGACGATCGTGCGACAGGCACGGCGGGTGAGGGCCGATCTCATCCTCATCGGATCCCGCGGGTTGAGCGACATTCAAGGATTCTTATTGGGAAGCATCTCCCGGCAAGTCGCGTCGATCACCCGCTGCTCCGTCCTCGTCGTGAAACAGCCGATCCCGCAGTTGAGACGAGTGACCCTCGCGGTCGATGATTCAAAGCACTCCCGAGCTGCGGCTCGATTTCTTCGCTCCCGCATCCTTCCGGAATCCGCCACGACCACTATCCTCTCCTCGGCCGAAAGACCGGTGACCGACTTGGCCGTTCGGTACTTGTCCAAAGCCCAAGTTGCAGAGTTGGAACGGCCGGTCCTCGAACGCGCCACGCAACTGGTCACGACATTGCGGGATGAATTCCTGAAAGAAGGCTACGCCGTCGACACGGACGTGCAGATGGACCACGTCATCGACCGCATCGTCAAACAGGTGGAGGCCACGCATGCCGACCTCCTGGTGATCGGGTCGCGCGACTTAACCAAGAGCGAGCGGCTCCATCTCGGCAGCGTCTCGGAGAGTCTCCTGAGACATGCCCCTTGTTCCGTCCTGATCGTGCGAGGCTGGCGTGCCTGACCCCGACGAGCCACACCTCCACCAACTGACGGTTGATGAAATCTTCAAACACCTGGAAACCAGGGAAGGCGGCTTGTCGCCCGAAGAGGCACAGCAGCGGCTCAGTCGGTATGGCCCCAATGTTCTGGAGGAGCCGAGTCACTATTCATTGATTCGAGGGTTTCTCCATCAGTTCACTCACTTCCTGGCCGTGTTGCTCTGCATCGCCACCGCTCTGGGGAGTCGTGACAGAACTCGTCGTCCTGGCGTTCATCATCTATACCCCCT
>JBDTSF010000020.1:0-6238 GCA_039931295.1 Nitrospirota bacterium
GCCCGTTCGCAGGTCCTGACCCGTGGCTCAATGGCTTTGGCTTCTTTCTCTGAGATATCTTCGAGGGGTATCCCGTTCGCGCGCCCTCTTTTCAAAAGTTCATCCAGTCCTGCATGATCGGCCCGATCTCGGGCGACGACCAACTTCCCGCATTTATTCAGCGGAATCTTTTTCTCCTCACAATACTCAGTCAACAGACGATTGCCACGCCAGGTAAACTTAGCCTTAAGACTATCCGGCGAGTAGTAGAATCCTGCGTGCAAAACACCGCTGTTCCGTCCACTGGCATGGAGCCCACAATCGGCCTCTTTTTCAAGTAGATGCACCGATCCGTCGGGGAATGTACTCCGGAGCTTCCGCGCGATATTCAATCCGATCACACCGCCGCCGATGACGAGAAAGTCTGATCGCACGTTGTCCTACCACATCTTCCAAGGCGCCTTACCGGATTGCCACAAACCCTCCAAATATTCTTTTTCCTTCAATGTATCCATGCAGGACCAGAATCCATAATGTTTGAACCCGACCATCTCGCCGGCATGGGCCAGACGCTCGACAGGGTCACGTTCCCAGATGGTGTGATCGCCGTCAATATAATCGAGTGCCTTAGCGCTCAGGACAAAAAACCCTCCGTTAATCCACCCTTCTCCTGATTCCGGCTTTTCGAAAAACTCAGTCACACGATCACCGTCGAACCCGATGCGACCAAATCGTGCGGGGGAACGGACTGAAGTCATTGTGGCAAGCTTGCCGTGAGAATGATGAAACTCCAGCAATTTACCGATGTCCAGATCAGCCACCCCATCTCCGTATGTCAACATGAATGTCTCATCAGTCTCGAGCCATTTCCTCAGACGTTTGACGCGCCCTCCGGTTTGGGTGGTGAATCCAGTGTCAGCCAAATGCACCGTCCACTTGGGCTGGTTTCCATCATGAATAGTCGTCTTCCCCGTCGACAGATCGACTGACAGATCGTTGTTGATGGCGAAAAAATTTAAGAAGTACTCTTTGATCATCTCTCCCTTGTACCCGAGAGCAACGATGAATTCAGTGATGCCATACACGGCATGAATCTGCATGATATGCCACAAAATAGGCTTGCCGCCAATCTCAACCATTGGCTTAGGACGCAAGACTGTTTCTTCAGATAGTCGCGTACCAAGCCCACCCGCCAAGATCACTGCTTTCATACCATCCTCCCAAATGCCAGATAGTTTGATCGCATCTCACACAGAAACCATTGCCGTACTCCCGAAGCAGTCTCTATGATCAGCCTGATTAAACGGCACCCCTCCCGTTAGTTTCGCCTTACTTCTCATGCACGACATCTATTCGCCTATCCGTCTCACGAATTGCCGTGCAGAACTATGGCGGTTACTCCTTTCCTGCATTGGGCTCAGCCACTTTCCCAGCTCACCTGCAGGCGCCACCCTATTCAAGGATATCTTGTTCGAGCTATGGAAGTGAGACGCCTAGACTAGATGCTGCCTTCAGCAGAATTATAGTTTGTAGTCCATTTTAGGAGCGGTCGAATTGCCCCGGAGAACCTGCCTGTATAGTCCCCACGAGCTGTGATCTCATCGTGACTTTCGATGGTGTGAAATGCCACCGCTTCGGGATAGTCGCAATGCTCATGAAATGGAGCCTCTCTGATCAAGCCGCCGCCAACGACAATCGTTCCTTCCCCAAAAAAATGCCCAGGAACCCATACCGTACTGCTATAGCGCCCCACCGGACGAGGGCGTCGCAGCCATGCTGGATCGCGATCATTTGTCACGAAAAGACCCACGCCTTCGTCGGTCTTAAAACCAAAGTTTGGCACCAAAACATGTCCTGGCTTAAGCACTTCGTATTCGAGTTCAACCCCTATAGCTTCTCCGAGGTCAATGGCGTCTGTTATGATCCCTTTTCCGGTGCGGGCCCTCACCGCGCACATTCGCACAATCTCATCTTGGGGAGCCGTCGCAGGGTCCAACCATTCCCGACAACCTGTGAGAGCGCCGGAATTGTA
This sequence comes from Nitrospirota bacterium, assembly GCA_039931295.1. Classification (GTDB taxonomy): domain Bacteria; phylum Nitrospirota; class Nitrospiria; order Nitrospirales; family Nitrospiraceae; genus Palsa-1315. The sequence goes on from JBDTSF010000020.1 coordinate 2,012, forward strand.
CAAGTATTCACCGACAATCTCGTGGGTGAGGCCCTCCCGAATGAGGCGTCCATCTTTCAAAAAGATGGCCTTCTTGCATAGCCGTGCCACTGCAGACATGTTGTGGGACACAAATATTACCGTCCGTCCATTTTCCCCGATGTCGTGCATCTTGTTCATACATTTCTGTTGAAATTGCGAATCACCAACGGCCAGCACTTCATCTACAATCAGAATATCGGGATCAAGATGAGCTCCGACCGCAAACGCCAGCCTGACATACATCCCGCTGGAATATCGCTTCACTGGTGTGTCGAGATACTTCTCGATACCGGAAAAATCAACGATTTCATCGAACTTCTTGTCTATCTCAGTTTTTTTCATTCCGAGAATAATGCCACTGAGGTAGATGTTGTCCCGCCCCGTCAATTGAGGGTGGAATCCTGTACCGACTTCCAATAGTGTCCCAACCCGCCCATGCATGTATGCGCGACCGCTTGTCGGCTCCGTGATTCGGGACAAGAGCTTGAGAAGGGTGCTCTTACCGGCCCCATTTCGCCCAATAATACCGACGATATCCCCAAATTGGACCTCAAAGGAGACGTCACGGACCGGCCAAACCTCTTCTCGTTTGAAAGATGAGGCTCCTCCCTCCCCTCCCCAACCCAGCATCCGCTGAACCCCTTGAGACATACGTTCAGAGAGACCTGACTCTCCTCGTTTCTTTCCTATGACTATTTCGTATTTCTTTGAGAGGTGCTCAACTCTAATGGCTACATCGCCCATGTTGTATTGGCTCCCGATTCTTGTTCAAGCCAGTCAACTCACTATGTGCTCCCACACATATCCGCTACAACCACTTAAATAACATCGGCGAACGTGTTGGCCATTCGATTGAAGTACGCCATTCCAAAGATGAGGGAGACCGCGATTGTCAATACGTTTAAAGCAAGCATAGCTGGATCTGGAGCAGGTGTTCCCAGTATCGCCCATCGAAAGCCGCCAATTACTCCTACCATCGGGTTGATGCTATAGAGCGCCTGCCATTCTTGCGGAATCATACTGATCGGATACACAATCGGGGAGGCAAACATCCAGACTTGGATCAACAGAGGGATCACTGCGGCAATATCACGATATTTTACGTAAAGCGCTGAGAGCCACAAACTTACGGCGAGGGAGGCCATGACGGTTAACGAAAGATAGAACGGCACCATCACCAGTTTCCACGTTGGAAGCACCCCAAACCACATCATCATTGCGATTAAGAGAAGAAAGGCGATGGCAAAGTCGATCAGCCCACCTAAGGTTGCTGATAGGGGGATGATCAGGCGAGGAAAGTATATTTTTGTAATCAAATTCGACTCAGCGACAACGCTAAATCCGCTTCGATCCAGACTCTTGGAGAAAAAAGTCCATGGCACTAACGCTGCATAGATAAACAAAGGATATGGAATCCCATCCGATGGAAACCGTGCGATCTTATTGAAAATGATGGTAAACACCAGCATCATGAACAACGGCTGAACGACAGCCCAAGCTAATCCCATGACTGTCTGTGCATACCGGGCTTTCAAGTCACGCCACGCGAGAAAATAAAGAAGTTCACGATAGTCCCAAAGTGCTTTAAATTTGAGATCGAGCCAGCCCTTGCTGGGCTCGATCACGACAAATGGTGAACTGTGTGCCACGTTTTGCACCTCACTAGGTAACGCACTATGGGATGGAACAGGCCTGCTCAAAAACTCAACTACTCGATTGGGAAGGGGCTATAGCAGAGTCGCTTTCCAAAATTGGGCTCTGTTATTTCCTCAATACGACGTTATCTCCACCATTGGGGCTCCAGGGCAAATCCTGAAAAGTTGCTCTTATTTTTCTGTCATAGCTGCCAGGAGGCCTTTCCCTTGATCCATCGCACTAACCGAACAAACGATGTCTTTCATCGGGCCAAACCTAAAATCTGTGAGCAAACGGCTCAATCTCTCTTGCGTCTTCTGCAAATTCAGATAATGCCGAATTTGTGATATCCAAGGCCCATCCATACGAGGTTGCTCTGGATCGATCTCCCAAGGGTGAAGATACATCACAAGTTTAGCGCCCTGCTTCTCAAGCCTTTGCAAAAATGTCTTAGACGTCGCATAGGGGAATAGACGGAAATAGCCGCCACCCGCCACAGGAATTTGGAAGCCACACACATTCAGGGTGGAAGGAGATATTTCCCATATTCTTCCTGCAACCGTATCTATTTGAACGAGCCCGTTATTCTCCCTGGCATTCTCGGATGGTTGGAACCGATCATACATGCTGGAGTCGTAGCTGTAGCCTTCTTCAACTAAGATCGTGAGCGCCCACTGGGATTGATCGGTGATGGAAAAGCTCGGGGCTCGATACCCAAGTACGGGACTCCCGGTCAGATGTTCCAGAATATCTTTTGCCTTTCTTACATCATGACGAAATTGCTCTGGGGATTGGGTCGTGACCAGTTCATGGCCATACCCATGCGAAGCAATCTCGTGGCCCTGCCCCACCAGCAGCTTGACTAAATCAGGGTGACGCTCAGCCACCCATCCAAGAACAAAAAACGTGGCTTTAGTGCCATGCTGAGCCAACAGCTCTACAAGTTTTCTCGTATTATCCTCAACGCGGCTTTCGTACCTATCCCATTGCTGTCTTCTGGCTTCAGACCAGAAGGCTGAAACCTGGAAATGTTCTTCGACGTCGAACGAAAGGCAATGCATCGGCCTCACGCTTGCAACACTCATCGAGCACCCTCACCACGAAGAATCACCCGTATCGTTTCAAGCAAGATGCGCATATCCAATTGTATTGACAAATATTTCACATAATAGAGATCGTACTGCAGTTTCACGTGCGAATCTTCTGTCGAAGCCCCATAATGAAACTGCGTTTGCGCCCAGCCTGTAATTCCAGGCCTGACAGTATGCCGAAGATCGTAGTATGGAATGAGTGATCTGAGCTCCTGAACAAATACCGGACGCTCTGGGCGAGGGCCGACTAAGCTCATTTCTCCTCGTAGCACGTTGATGAGCTGTGGTATTTCATCAAGCCTCCATTTTCGCAAATACCATCCCACCCGCGAGATTCGAGCATCTTTTTGCGAAGCCCACCTGGCTCCATCCTTTTCGGCATCGGCGAACATCGAACGAAACTTCCAAATCATGTATGGTCGCGCACGAAGTCCGACACGGACCTGCCGATAGAACACAGGTCCATGCGAATCACATTTGATAAGGATTCCGATTGCCGCCATAAGCGGCAGCACAACGACAAAACCTACGAGGGAGAGACTAAAGTCCATAGCGCGCTTGACTGCTCTTACAACAATCCCCTGCCTGAACTCTCTCGAGAAAATAATCGCGCTAGGCTTGAAGTCGTCAATAGGTAGACGGCCAGATTCTTCTTCAAAGAGGTGGTGTCCGTCCCAGATGTCGATACCCATTCCCTTTAAGTCAAGTAACGCTTGAACGGGTAACACCGCACGCCGGTCTTCCAAACAGACCGCAATGGTATCAATCTGGTCTCGTTCAACGACGGAGAGCAGTTGGTTCATAGTTCCGACAACCTTCGTTCCGACCAACTCATGACCCACTTGCGTATTGTCCTGGGTGATCAGCCCTACAAGATCCGTAAACATCTTGCTGCGGGAAAGCAGCACTTGAGACAGCCCTTGAGCTAGGGAGCCAACCCCTAGAATCAAAATACGCCTTCGCGCTCCCGGCAGGCGAAAGATCGCCTTAGCGGCATGATCCACCGTAAATGGCAGGGGCACTGTGCTGATATGCCCTGACCTATCGGAGGAGTTGTTGATTGTGAGACTCATATACCTTGCTGCTATAATTATAATACGAGTATGGAGTGTCCTTCGCTTCAACGCCATTGAGAATCACAGCCACGGCTCTTTCTTGCCCGATCATCTTGATTGCGTTGGCTACAACATCACGGGGGGTCGATCGTGCACGAATGACGTGGACCACAACGTCGGCCATGCGCACGATCAGCATGGCCTCTGCTACGGGCAGCAACGGCGGAGAGTCGAGCACGATATACTCAAACCTCTCTCGAAGCCCCTGAATAAGCTCTGACAACCGATCCACATGCGTGAGCGCAGTGGTTCCGGTAACCTCAATGCCAGCACTGAGAACCCATACTCCTAACTGTTCATGATATTCAAGACATTCATCAAGAGTCTTGTGGCCCAGTAAGACCTCGGTCAACCCTGCAGTCGAC
>JBDTSF010000021.1:0-7545 GCA_039931295.1 Nitrospirota bacterium
ACACAGAGCTTATACTCTTTTTGCGTCCGGCACACATAGGCGATCCAGTTCCCACGAGGCGACCAGGATGGCGCGGCATTGTAATCGCCTTCAAATGTTAGACGACGCACATTCGACCCATCAGAGGTCATCAGGAACAGCTGTGGCCCGCCGCCTCGATCCGACACAAAGACCAGCTCTCTCCCGCTTGGAGACCAGGAAGGAGACAAGTCGCCGGAGGGGTTTGTCGTCAAGCGCTGGATAGCTTTCGTCCTGGTATCCAACCGGTAGAGTTCGGAGTTGCCCTCGTGGCTGGAGGCAAACGCCAGAAAGTTTCCATCTGGAGAGAGGGACGGAGTGATGTTCAACCCCCCCAACGCAATCACCGTCCACCGCTTCCCCGTTGCCAACTCGATCATGTCGATATTCTGCGTATTGCGATTGCGATAGGAGGTAAAAATGAGGAACCGACGATCCGGAGACCATTGCGGCATAAGATTGAGGAATCCGTCAGCGGTGAGTTGGCGCGTATCGTGGCCATCGTAGTCCATCACAAACAACTCGCGCGCAGCCCCCTGTTCAGCCACATACGCGATCTTCGTCCGCGCGATCCCCGGCTCGCCGGTGTACCGAAATACCAATTCGTCGGCAAAACGGTGTGCCATCAGCCGTACGACCGAGGGCGATCCTGCATAGCGTTTTCCGCCCACGAGCTCATCGCTGCCGCTATCATAGACAAAGCCTTCCATATTCACGTCGGCTTCTTTGTCACTGCCTTTCAGGCCTGCCTTGCCCCAGACTAACACCGAGACACCCTTCTCAGCAGCCTGTCTAAATATCGCTTTAGAACCATCTCCTACTCCGTTGCCGATATCAGATGTCTGGATCCCGAGACCGGGCAAATCCACTAGATCGAAAACCAGGGAGCGCTTCACATCTTTTTTGAGGACTTCCTCGATCCGCCCCCCCAACCAGTCGAGACCTCCTACACTGTGTATCCCCGCAACACCGAGGGAGATTTTTTGAAAGTCGGGACGTGTGGCTTCGAGAAACACGTCTGCTGCTCCAGATTCAAGAATACCGACCGCTCCTGCCAGCAGCAGCACTCCACCGAACCAGGCACTAATCAATTTCACCTGTGTCATCCGACCGACTCCCCAACGCGAAATACCATTTCAATATCCTTATAGCTGTCTGTCATCTCGGCAGGAAACGCGGGCAGAAACCGTGACTGTTGCACGGCGCGCTGGCCCGCCATATCATAATAGGCATTCCCTGACGACTGCCGGACGACCACGTCTTTGATCGTCCCATCCCGCTGAAGCCGAAACTTGACGGTCATCGTATAAGTCTGTCCGGCCATATCGACCGGAGGAGGCTCCCACTGTCTACTAATAATAGATTGTACACGGGCCCAATAAAGATTTGACCCCCCCGCACCGGAAATCTTCAGCGTCGTTTCAGGAGTCTTGGCTGCCGGAACTTTCACCTCGTGTTGAGGCGCCGGCTTGATCGGTGTCTCGATCGGGACAACCTCTTTCGGAATATCCAGCTTAGCTGCCGGCTCAAACTTCTTGATCTTTTTTAACTCTTCTTCTAATTCGCGATTCAAATCTTCACTGACTGTCGTCCGCTGCGGGGTCTTCGTGACCGGGTCCTCTGTCACATCCGGAATCCGTGGGATATCCGGCACCTTCGCCATCTGTTGGGGCTGAGCGACATGTTTTGTTGCAGGGCTCAAATCTCCAAACTTCGGCGCATCAGGTGGGAGATCAAGATCCTCCATCATATCCCTTCTCTTCTCGCCCTTTGGAGGCGCAGGAGAAGGGGCTACACTGGGAGTCACCGCCTTGACTACTGGCGCAGGAGCCGGCTTTGGATCCGGCACTTTTGGCGACTCGACCGGCTTTGCCGACTCAGTTGGTTTTACGTGTGTCGGCAAACTCACGAGCGACACTTCCACAGACGTCAACGGTCGCTCACTCTGTTGTGGAAGCCGAAGCCCCATTGCGACAAACAGAACAACCACGTGAAGGACCAGCGACACCACCAGTGTTCGCATGAGTCGGGCGGACAACTTAGCTTGATCGCCCTGATCGAACCACGAACCTGGGAGGAGCGACGCCTGGGATGCCATAACCACCAGCCCCCTCGCGTAGTTGGATCAACCTTTTCGCGGTGCGAGACCCGGGATCTGCGGCGCTCCCACGCGCTCCGGCCCCATCGGCTCCGTCACCATCCCGATCTTCTCGATCCCAGCTTTCTTGACGCCGTCCATCACCTGCACCACGATGCCATAGGGGACATCGCGATCGGCCCTGAGATAGAGCGAAACATCGGGATGATCCTGTTTCAAGACCTTCAATTTCTGTTCGAGCTGGGCCACACCAACCGGATCCTTGTCGAGATACAATCGTTGATCCTTTTCGATTGTGAGCACCGTACGCATTTCCGGTTTGATTGTATTCGAGGCAGACGTCGGAAGTTTGATATCCATCCCTCGATACAACATCGGGGCGGTGACCATGAAAATCACCAAGAGGACGAGGACCACATCGACGAGGGGAATAACGTTGATTTCTGCCAGAAACCGGCGGTGACGGGACTCAAGGATCATCCTTGGACTCCGACCGGAACTGATTTCTTCACCTTGGACACCGTGCTGGAGAGAGACGACAAGAGCTCAATCGTGACCGAATCCAAACGAAACGACGTGGTGCGAATCCGAGTCAGAAAGTAATTATAGGCAATCACCGCGGGGATAGCAGCGAACAGACCTGCTGCCGTCGCGATGAGCGCCTCCGCCACGCCAGGAGCGACGGCAGAAATACTGGCGGTCCCTTGGGTGCCGATCTCCCGAAATGCATCAATAATTCCCATCACGGTCCCGAGCAGTCCGATAAACGGAGTAATATTTCCCGTCGTGGCAAGAAACGGGAGATAGCTCTCGAGGCGTGAGAGCTGACTTTGCGCGAGGTGGGAGGCTGCCCGCTCCACCACGTGGTGATCAACCGGTCCCGAACCGCCGCCATCTCTCCCCTCTGCCCGCCCAGCCCCCACACGCTCCATCACGCCTTCGAAGACACAGGCGCTGGGACTCCCTTCGATTCGTCGAACTTGCCGATACAACTCGTCGAGACTGTGCGCCTTCACAAGGAGCGCTAAGAACTGCTTGTCCTCCCGATCTGCCACACGAAACGCCCGCCATTTTGAGAAGATTATCGCCCACGAAATAACTGAGAAAATAAACAGGATCACGAGCACAATTTTCGACACTGCTCCGAGCGAGCCCATCAATCCTGTGAGACCTGTTTGAAACATGCGGCGATACCCTTTCCAAACTCTAGCAGAATACTAACATGTCGCCCTGCTCACCAACTCCACCCAGCACGCCGTACCAGAACATACGACACGTGTCCTACGGTGAACGTAATTAGACGGTTTTTTTAGTTTCCCGCGCGGTGTACTTCTGTGATTCCACCCATGCGAACACGAAATTCTGGCATGTCAACAGCGCTGTTCCGCAGTCTGCGAGGAAGCACTCACAGCTCTGCCCGCGAAGCCAAACGCACAGTAGGAGAAAATGGCGGGGCCGACGGGATTTGAACCCGCGACCTCCAGATTGACAATCTGGCGTCCTAACCAGCTGAACGACGGCCCCATAAAACTCTACGTATAGCGGAAGACGTGAGGGACAAGACTATATCTAGTGGTCGGTCCCATTAAAATTTCATGATTATTGCTCAATGATCTGTCCTGCTCCCCTTAGGCCAGCCTCTGCTCTGGTAGGCGGAACAGGGATCGAACCTGCGACATCCACCGTGTAAAGGTGGCGCTCTGCCAACTGAGCTATCCGCCCGATTTTCCTAGCAACCTAGGCGGGATGCTACCAACTCCACATGCCCTTGTCAATCGAATCTCTCCCCCCTTTGCCATTTTCTGCCGGCACGCACGCCGGTCATTGAGTCGGATCTTCTCAGCGCTGCTTTTTGCCCCTGACACCATCAACTCGAGGGAAATACTTGTCATGCACCCGCTTCAGACGCCCCCGCTCTATATGGGTATAGATCTGCGTGGTCGCAATATCGGCATGGCCGAGCATGACCTGAACAGACCGAAGGTCGGCCCCCCCCTCAAGTAGATGCGTCGCAAATGAATGCCGCAGCATGTGCGGTGAAATGATCTGTCTGATCCCAGCCCGTAGCGCACGGTGTCGTAGCAACTTCCAAAAAGCTTGCCGGGTCAACGGCCCACCTCGCCTCGACACAAACATGTACCGTGACGCCCGTATTTTAAGCAGCTGTGGCCGCGCCTCGTTCACATACTGTCCCAACAGCTGCCGGGCCCGCTCACCCATCGGCACGAGGCGCTGCTTTGCGCCCTTGCCCGTGACCCGGAGATACCCGACATCGAGATTCACCAGCGCCACTTCAGCCATCACCAATTCCGACACACGAAGCCCCGTCGCGTAGAGCAACTCCAACATCGCACGATCACGCAGGTCTTCAGGGGTCGGAACTGCCCCCAGATCCAACAATGACGTGACGTCCTGCTGCGACAGCGTTTTGGGTAGTCGGACACCGCGTGAGATCGGAACCAATCCGATAGTAGGGTTCTCTTCGATGATCCGTTCCCGCATCAGAAACTGGAGCCATCCACGAATGGCCGAGAGACACCGTAACGAGGAGGCGCGAGACAACTGCGCCTCCTGCATGGAACGGAGAAATCCCGTTAACGCCTCCGACGTCAGAGGCCCGAGCGGCACCACACCGATTCGATGCAAGTAGGAATGAAATTTAGTCAGGTCGCGACGGTAGGCTTCGATCGTGTTGAGGGAGAGACCACCCTCCACCCGGAGACGACTTAGATATCGCTCAGCCAGCGGGTGTAACATCATCTATGGCATGATAGCCAATCACTCAGATGAACACAACGAACCCCGGACGGAGTTTACCTTGACACCCTTCAGGGTTTCCGATAGTAGTCACATGAGAATGACCGCGTCGTCAGACCGCCAGGAGCTCATGGCCCGCCCGTTAATATCTCTGTCTGCACATCGTACGCACGCTCTTTCAGTACGCTGGTGCTATGCGCTTGCGCTTGTCGTGAGCATGCTCTGGCCAGCTGCTGGGTTCGAGCGCACTGCGCCCGTCTACGCAGAAACGGGGCCCGCGAAACCGGCGAACCATCCCACGCTGAACCAGGCGAAACGCTTGACCGACGCAGGGAAGGCTGAAGAAGCCGTTACTATACTTCGTCGTTTTCTGGCCACCGCTCCAAAACCCGAGCTGCGCGATGACACGTATCTCCTCCTCGGTGCTGCACTCCACGGCACCAAGCAACATGGAGAGGCGTTACAATACTTGCTGCTGCTGCAAACGGAATTTCCCGATTCAGAGGTGACGGATCGAGGCAAGCTGTTGCAAGCCCGTGTCCATGCTGGAATGGGGAACCTCGACCTTGCGCTGCCGATTTTGACCGGCCTGCGAAACCTGTCAAAAGATGACGTCACCAAACGCGAGGCCCTCCGGCTAAGCGGCGATTTTTACGCGCAAAAAAAAGACACGACCCGCGCCATTCAGGCGTGGCTTGACGAAGTGGCGTTGGGAACTGAAGACCAAGCGGAAGACGTGCGTACCCGCATTCGCGATCTGACGAGCGGGACATCCGACAAGAAATCCCTGGAACAAATCCGGAGCACCTTTCCACGCAACTTTCCCGGCGATCTCGCGTCACTCCGGCTCATTGAGCTCTACATCAGCCGTGGAGAAGAACACCAGGCCATCCGGCAGATCCAGCAATTTCTCGTAAATTTCCCGGCCCATCCGCAGGCAGCGAAAACTTCGGACTTACTTGCCACCCTCCAAGCCAAACAAAAATCCAACCAGTTTTTTATCGCCGTCGTCTTGCCGCTCTCAGGAAAACTCGCTCCCTTCGCCGGTGAAGTACTCAGTGGAATTCAGCTGGCCGTCGAAGCCAATAGAGACAGGGTAGGAGGTCCATCGGTCGGTCTTATCGTCAAAGACCTTGAATCCGATCCTGCCACATTTTTAGATGAATTCTCCGAACTGCTGAACACCGATCGCCCTCTCGCCGTGATCGGCCCCCTTCTCTCGAAAAATCTACCGGTAATGGCCGAACTCTCCGAACGAGCCCACATCCCCTTGATCACGCCGGCCGCGACGTTCCCCAACGTCAGACGACTCGGCAACTATGTGTTCAATACGGCGCTTACCTATGAACTTCAAGCCAAACGCATCGCCTCGTATGCCATTAAAGAGCAAGGCTTCCGCCGATTCTGCATCCTGCATCCCGACACCACGTATGGCCGCGAGCTGGCCCGACTCTTCACCCAGGAAGTGCGACAACACGAGGGAGAAGTCATCGCCGTCGAATCCTACAAAGAGGGAGAAATCGATGTGAGCGGGCAGCTCAAACGTATGAAGGCGGAGGACCTCAACCGATATGGCTTGGCCGTGCCGGTCGATCAGACAAAACTGGCAGGGAAACTGACAAAGCTGGACAAGAAAGTCTATTATACGCCGGGCTTCGATGCGATCTTTATTCCGGGCCGCGCCGCCGATGCCGGCATCATTACGGCCCAATTGAATTTCCACGACATGAAAGTGCCGTTCCTTGGCGCGAATGGATGGAACTCGCCGGACTTCGCCCGCACGGATGACTCGTCGATTGATGGAGCCGTGTTCGTTGACGGCTTCTTTATCGACAGCCAGGCCCCGACCGTGCAGGATTTTGTCGCCCGGTATAAAAAACGGTTTGAAGCCAGCCCGACACTCTTTTCCACGCAGGGCTACGACGCCGCGAAATTGGTGCTGGATGCGGTTCGAAAAGGGGCCTCTTCCGGCGAAGCGGTACACGATCAACTGCTGACACAGCCTGATCTCTCCTCCCTGACAGGACCGGCAGCGTTCGGACCAGACGGAACATTGAATCGTCCGCTCTTCCTGATACAAATCAAACATGGCCGATTCCTTCAAGTGAACTAACAGGCTACGGAAAAAACTTAGTTTATGCACAATACACCCTTAGAATCTGAGAGAATGGGCCAATGAAAAAAATAGCCGCAGGCTGCTCAAAAAGTCCGTCCAGCAAGGCCGCAGCGAGTGCAGACCGGAGGCGTACCCTCTGGGGTACGTTGAGGATCTGAACGATGCGAGAACGAAGCTGGCGGACTTTTTCAGCAGCCTGCTAGGAAAACCGACCGCATGAACTCCTTACCGCAAATCCTCCATACGATTTCCTATATGGGGCTTCCGCTCCTCTTGGCCATGGTCTTGCACGAATACGCCCATGGCTGGGTCGCCAATCGATGCGGCGATCCAACCGCTAAGCTCCAGGGCCGGCTCACTATGAATCCGCTGGCGCACATCGATCCCTTTGGGACCGTGATCCTGCCGCTGCTCTGCCTGCTGATGCCGGGAGGGTTCTTCCTCGGATGGGCCAAACCGGTCCCCATCGATCCACGCAATATGGGCCAACCACGTCGCGACATGGCGCTCGTCGCGGCGGCAGGACCGGCGATGAATCTCGCGCTGGCCGTCGGCA
>JBDTSF010000022.1:0-9269 GCA_039931295.1 Nitrospirota bacterium
AAATCAAAAGTGTTCGACATTATAGTTTTGGTCGGAATGGTTGTCAATATACTTTTGGCCGTGTTTCTCATTCTCTATTACTTTGATTTCCTATAATCTTCGCAGGGTCTTCCCGTTCATTTTTTCTCTGATTTCACATCAGAAACCGCACAACGAAATCCGATCGTCTCATCGCGGAAATCCTGAACCAGCTTGCTTCGGCTGGTAATGCGAATATCGGAGCCCGTGGTGGCATAGCCTCCCCCACGAAGCACTCGAAATACGCCGTGATCAGGGCCCGATGGATTCTGATCCGGAGCCTCATCGTAGTAGCGCTCCGCATACCAATCATCGACCCACTCCATGACATTACCTGCTCCATCCATCACACCGTATGGGCTCTTATCTGTCTGAACCGTCCCGACAATTGCGGAAACTTCATGGCCATCCTCTACCCTCGCCCAATTGGCTCCGTTCGGCTGCTCAACATTACCCCAAGGCCACAGACGTCCATCCGGCCCTCGCATGGCTTTTTCCCACTCCGCCTCGGTTGGAAGCCGCCTCCCTTTCCAATGGCAATAGGCCTCCGCATCCTCCCATGATACATAGACCACAGGCTGGTTGAGACTCAGCATCTTGCTCATGTTCTTGGCGTAACGAGCAGGAGGACCGGACTTGCGATGCCCGGTCGCATCCACAAATTGCTGGTACTGAAAATTAGTCGTTTCATAGCGATCAATGGCAAATGCACCCAGCACCAGCGTACGTTGCGGCCGCTCATCGAACCCACCTTCATTAGTGCCACGGATGAAGGGTCCTGCCGGAATCGAAATCATTTCTTCCGGAACCGGCTCCTCACGAGCAGCCAGAGAAGGGCCGGGCGACCCCGACGGCGTTGAATTTGTCGAATCGGCAGGAGACGCTTCAAACGGGGTCAACGTCGTACCGCGAAGGATTCCCATGATAGGAATCGCAGCAAATGCAAGGATGGCAAGAAGAAACAATACCTTGAATTTGGTTTCGAGCATGTTGGTTATGACGCCGCGGGACTGTCGCTGGCCTCCATATCGCTCGCGCAGCGAAACCCGATCGTAATATCCGTCCGCCAGGCTTTCGCGGCAAATCGCTTGGAGAGTCGAGCAGTATGCTCGGTCTCTCGCCACGACCCTCCGCGCACAACTTTCAAGTCCGCACGGTCCGGCCCTTTCGGATCACGATAGGGTGCTTTCTGGTAGTAATGCTCATCGTATGAGTCGGCTACCCATTCCGCAACATTCCCGGTCATGTCATAGATTCCATAGGTACTTCTACCAGCTTCGAATGAGCCGGGAGGCGCAAGATACCGATATCCATCCTCACTCCCATCCAGATTGGCATTGGCATGGCCAGTTTTGACGGTGTCGCCCCACGCGTATTTCCGCTTTCCTTCACCACGGCCGGCCTTTTCCCATTCCGCCTCCGTAGGAAGACGTTTTCCTGCCCATTTACAATAGGCCGCCGCCTCGTCCCAGGTCATGCTCATCGCCGCAAACTCAGGCTTCAGCAGCTTGGATTGATCATCTTCAAACACCTCGATCTTGGGCAACGAACGCTTAGTCATTTTGGCGAACCGGGCATACTCCTCTTGTGACACTTCTTTTCTATCGATATAGAATGCGCTTAAAAACACTTGCCGTTCCGGCACCTCATCTGGATCACCATCTTTGCTCCCCATAATGAATGGGCCATCGGGAACCTGCACCATCTCTCGCCCTTCATCTCCTATTTTCGTCTTATACATAGAATAGTCCAGAGAGGGCGCGCTGGTTGGCGCAGGCCGAGCCTCGGTCTTAATCGAAGAAACCAAGGCTTTCATCTGCTTCGCCTTGTAGGATTCATAGACCAGCAAGCTGATCATCAGGGCAAACGCCCCGAAGACGAATACGATCGAGCCGACAAGCACTCCCTTACTTTCCATCATGTCTCATACTCCTCCGGATGCAGCTTTTTTCTTTGCCGCTCTCATATCCAGCAACATCGAAATCTGCACACCGAGAAATCCGCCCATTGCAGCACCAGCCCCCGCCCCCACAGATATTCTCTCTGGTCCGGCAATAAGCCAAGCAAGCGCCCCACCTAGCAGAGTGCCCACTAAAATACTCGCTAAGAAACGCCGCCCTCCCATAAACCCAATCACACCGCCGAGCACCAACCCTGCCCCACTCGCCAGCGGCATGATGCCGCCCCCCATAATAATCCCGATCAGCGTCCCGACAGTTCCCATCACGGCGACACCGAACAGGATATCGATCACCTGCTTGATGGGCGCAACGTGTTCCGTGCCGGAATTGGCCATGCTGACTACGATCCATTCCTCTAATGTCCGGCGCTCGCCACGATCGAGCCAAAATCGATTTCAACACCGGATGCGGCAATGATCGAGATGCCCCAGGCTTTGGCAGCCGGTTCGTGCTTGTGAATCCTCTTGAAATCTTCATAGACGTTCACGCGTTCCTCGAACCACTCCCCAACAGCCTTCGTACCGCTTTGTACCACGATCTCTGAGCCGCTGAAGATCCCTCCCTCGGTAAACGTGCCATCGGGCTTGGTTGCACTCCAGACATACTTCGTAAACACCGGAATAAACATCAGATCGGTATCCAGCGAAGCGTACATCGCCGCAATCGGCTCAGTGTCCGTCGTGGCTTTTTGTAGACGCCAACGCCAGCTGAGGACGGGAAAAGCCTTGGGATCCCAATCGATCTTCTTTTTCTTGATTCGCTGTCCCGCGTCCTTTACGGCCAGAAAGCTCACACCATCCTCCGTCTGAACCTTATACGCATCCCGCCCCTTCGACTGGCTTCGTTGATTTTCATGCTCCCAATTCAATGGAAATCCTTCTGCATCTTTCGTCTGAAAATCCTCCAGAACCAGGGACTGACTTTGGGCTGTGACCGCGCCCTGCATCACCATGCTTCCACACACGAGCAATACGACTGTTAGGTATCTCAGGATCATCATCCCTCGCCTCATACTTCCTACCCCTTTCGGACTTTAGCAGGCTGCGGAAAAACTCGGTCCATACATAAAATGCCCGTGGAACCTTCCTTACCTACGACGCTGATTTGAACATAGCCACAGGATGCTCGAAATGGCCGTCCAGCAAGGCCGCAGCGAGCAAAGAGGCGAGGCGTACGCTTCGGTACGTTGAGCCTCTGAGCGATGCGAGAACGATGCTGGCGGACTTTTTCAGTATCCTGTTAGGCCTCTTGCGACGACGACGGCGGCGCCAAGACCCTTGTGTTTCCCTCGACTAACGCTTCTCCAATCGCTGGCGACTGGTTACGCTGAGACATCCAGAACAGGACGAGCACTGCTCCCCAGAACACCATCATATTGAGCGTCACCATTTTCGCCGCAAACGCAAAATCCGGTGTGAAGGCCCAAGGAGAGACATCCGCCATCAACTCGCTGACATGCCATGCCAGCCGCCCGGATGAACGGATATAACCCATGAGACCCATGACCCATGTGAAGGCTGCGGCCAGTCCAAACAACCCCGCCATGCCCCTGAGGGAAATCTTTCCCCACTGAACCGGCCCGTGAAAAACCGCCCCCTTGAGCATCATGCGATTGATGATGATTCCAACCACAAGGACCGTCAACGTAGTTGCGGCCTGCGGCGACGACAGCCCAACACGGAGCTTCGCCGGCAGATAGTACCCATACACTGAAAGCCAGATAATGTTGAGCGCCCCCAAGAAGAATAACGCGCCGATGAGGATGTTCCCTTTCGTGACCCAGGGCACAACCATCGTTCGATTGGCGCGACGGTAATACAGAAAGCTCATGGTGGTCACAAGAATCATGATGTTGACCGCGCCATTTTTTGCCGACATCACGCCGTAGTTGCCGACCACGGGATGAGACGCTCCGCCCATCGCCTTCACTTCACTAGCCGACATGAAAACAGTATGGGGCGTCAGCCACACAAACAACGCCACCATGAACACCGAGAGCAGCACCTGGTAATAGCGCTGATACCGTTCCCCGCCACGAAGGCGCGCCATACTCTGCCAAAGGTAAAAGTTGACACCAAGGAAAAGGACGCCGATCAAAATGGCCTGCACGACGAAGAGCCATGTGAGTAATCCGCCCATCATCGTCACCCCCATGCTCTGGCTGAATGCATAGACCGATCGCATCAACCAGTAGCCGGCAAAGGGCATGGGTAACAATGCGATAACCGTGACAAATAAAAAGATATGCCCGACCCAGTCGAAATAGGCGCTCTCTTTTTCTGACTTGCTCGTAAAGAATCGATAGCAAGCGTAGGCCATCACCACCGCGCCGCCGGACATAATGTTGGCCAAGAAACGATGGACATTCAATGGATTCCACAAAGCCGAATGGAGCAGATGCCATCCGTTCCCCAAAAACTGCCCCTTCGCATCGACGCCAGCCGGCGCCATCATGAAGGCCGACCAAGCGTTTGCTAGGAGCAGCAGTGCCGTCCCAAATAGGTTACTCAACAGGCCGATTGATGCGTGGACCCATTTCGAGGCCGGCTCAACCAACCTGTTCCAGCTATAGTAATAGGTGATGAGCAGCAGCGATTCCCCGAGAAACACGAATGCATAGACCGGCATAAAGGTTTTGAACGTCCCGCCCATGTACTTCATGAAGCTGGGATAGAAATAGAGAAAGACCCCCAGCATGCAGCTCCCGACCACGGCCGTCACCGATAAGGCGAGGAGAGCAACTTTTGCCAAATCCTGCGCAAGGCCGTCATAACGAAGGGCAAGTTCGGGGTTTTTGCTCCTGAGCCCAAGAAATTCCAGCAACACACAAAAAATCGGTAACGCGAGAACAAATCCACCGAAGTAGGTGTGGAGCTGGGTGACGAACCACACGAGTAGTCGACTATCCATTTCCCCGAAACGCGAGTAGACCGTCTCTTGAGGAGAAGGGGCCGGCGGCCCCTCGGGAGTCCCTGTTGTCTTGAAATACAGGTCGGTGGCCTCCTCAGCAAAGGATTGGCTCTGAATCCCCCAAATCCCCAAGGCTGCGAGAACAGCCAATAGCAGGACAACGTACACAACCGTTCTGAATACTGTTTTCTTCTTGGCCATATGCTTAGGTGGCAATTCCCGTCATTCGTGACAGGTGAGACGTGAAACGTGAAACGTTTCGGGTGAAGACCTCTTGGCGGCTTTACGTTTCACATTTCACCTTTTACCGTTCACGGCTCTTGTGAGCAAAGTGAGTATCCTATTACACCTTCGAGCCGGAACCGGCAGTCATTGACACACCTGCTCCCGTTGACTTGCCAAGAATGCCCATGACGAAAGGACATCGGAGCAAGGCACTCGACATCGTGTGTCCCTGCTGCTCTTCTACCTGCCGGCGACACCCGAGATAATAACAATACAGCGCCATCATCCCTGTGACAACTCCGCCACAGACCATCGCATAGGCAGTGGGAATTCCTGGCTGCCTCAAGAAGAAAATGACACAGCCAGCCGCCACGAGATAGTATGTCGCAGCAAAGGAAAGCCCAGGCCACCACCAATACTTGAGCAATTCACCCGGCTTTGTGTGCGACAGCCCTTGAGTCCATGACGATTGAGGATGAAGCCCGCC
Source organism: Nitrospirota bacterium (assembly GCA_039931295.1). GTDB lineage: Bacteria > Nitrospirota > Nitrospiria > Nitrospirales > Nitrospiraceae > Palsa-1315. The sequence continues at coordinate 5,602 of JBDTSF010000022.1, forward strand.
CAAGTAGGCACAGAGCCCGACCCCGCCCCCCAACAACGCGACAGCAGACAATTGCACCAAGGCTGCAACCTGATTCGTCTCCACCAAATATCCCAGGGACGCACCCAGCGCACCCACAATGAGACCAACTGCGACCCAAGGGCCGAATTGCATCGTATGGTTGCCCACCATCGTCCGGAGTGCCACCCCATCGGGAAATGTCGGAAATGGACGGCCCATGAGGGTGACTTTCCGCACATGACCGATCTCGAACGCATCGCGCGCGACCGACGTGCAGGAAATGATGATGGCCATCATGGCCGGCCCATCTGGATGTTTAAGATAGTCGTACCCGACAAGCCAGAGCAACGCCAAGACCAACAGAGACAACTGGACTCCATACACAAACCCGATCCAGCCACCAAGCCACGTGAGTAACCGGTTACCATCCTCTCGCAAGATATTCCCCCACCCAGTGCCCCGACCAACTCGATACGCGAGCAATGCCGTCACCAATGAGACAAGGCCGCTGACCGCCAACAGCACGATCGGTTCGGAAAGCGGCAACAGCAGCTTGGCTAATCGATAGACCGCAAACGCCACCAACCCAGGCACAAACATCACGATCCGCTTTTTTTTACGCACTGAGTTTTCAGTCACAGCCAAACTGAGGCTGGGTAATACTCGTAATGCCATTCGGTGCAACATGATAATTCCGTTAGGCGTGAAACGTGAGGCGTAAGGTGATTGGGCTGCGTTGTTCTCGCCTTACCCCTAACGCCTCACCCCTTACGTCTTTTGTGCGCTCATTCCAAAGTAACGCGCCTTCACTTCTTCCATCAGTGCAACGGTAATGCGCGTGCCGCCTCGATCTACCGCAGTCCGTTCCAACTCGATGCGTGCCATGGCACGTACTGCCGCCGGCACCTTGTCCAATCGCCGTTCCGCTTCTGGCTCCCACTCGATGCGTTCGCCAGTCCTTGGACGGAGCACGATGTCATAGGTGACTACCCGTTCTCCTCTCATCCGCATATCCTGCTCGATTTCACTTCGCACGAGTGGGGCGAGATACGGCGGCATACGATCCAGCCGATGATTGGCGTCATCGGTCCACATCATCCGGTCGATAAGCCCACTGGGTTGACCGGCAGGGACGTCGATCCCGACTCGCAATCCACAGCCTCGACATTCCGTTCGTATGAACCACTGGGGAGTTCCATCCCCGTACGATCGTTCGTCAACTCCTTCGGTATGCATCCAGCGACCGCAACCACAGGTCAACATGGTGAAACACCATGAGGCGCGAAACGTGACACGTGAAACGTCTCGGAGAGGATGATTATCCGCCATTTCCGCATCAAGTGTGTATCACCCATCACAGATCACTCACCACTTATCCAATCTTCCCCGGATACAAGAGATAGAGCATCGTGTAGGTAGTGGTCCCTGTCACAAACAGAACGCAATAGACGACCATCGTAAACAGCCCGAGCGCCCGATGGCGGCGCGCGCCGTTCGGCCAGATCCGTTGGATCGTCATTTCAACCGAAAACACGATGGCGATAATAGCCAGCAAACTGAGATACACTTCGAACTTCCGCATCGAAAAATCGGCGGTGGCGATGCGCGACAAAAACAACAGCAAGATGACCGCCGTGAGCGTACCAAAAATCACCCCGATCTTCTTCCACGTTGTGAGCAACAATGTCTCCCTGAGCGATCGGACACCATCGATCACTTGTTGTGCGCGAAAACCCAGCACAATCATGTAGATCGCCATGATCAATCCGAGAATCACCAGAATGATGTGCACCGTCAGCACAGGAATGAAGACATAATCGTAGAGCGCTTGCGACCCACCGAAGCCTTCCTTCCCTTCAAACGCCAACACGCCTAATTGGCGAAAGAGATAGTAGCTGATGAAAAACGCCACCATCGCGATCATCCCGCCGAACATCATCCAGTGATGCGCATCCGCACGATGTCTCTTCGCTTGGATCCAGCCGATCACGAAGAGCCCCGTAAAGAACGTCGCCATGAGTTGGCTCATATCTGCCCCAACCGTGGCATGGGTTCCAAAAAACCCTGGCTCTTTCAGCCATTCAAGCATGCAACTCCTCGTCATCACTCGTGAAAGGTGAAACGTAAAGCGTGAAAGGTTTCAGAAGAAGAGCGTTGGCTGTCCTACGTTTCACGTTTTACGTTTTACGTTTTACCTCACGGTTCTTGAGAACGAATGCCCTGCACGACCACCGACGGCTCCAGTTCTGTGACGGTTGTAAAGCCCGCTTCCTCCATCCATTGAATCGCATCTGCAGTCTTATAGCAGCCGCCTCGCTCTGTGTTCACAAGAATGTGAACCGCAAACGCGGTGGTCCAGGCCGGACCTGTTCCTGCCTCATTTAAAAATCGATCTTTGATGACCAACCGGCCACCTGGCGCCAAATGGGTCCAGACCCTTTTCACCAATGCCGCGTTCGTCGGAAAATCTTGGTAGTGCAGGATGTCCGACATCAGAACGACGTCGTAGGGTCCGCCCAGTCCATCCTTGTTAAAATCTCCTGAAAGCAACGCAATCCTCGATTCCAAACCAGCTTCTTTCACCATTCGTTCCGTGAGTCGGAGCGTCGCAGGCAAATCGAACACCGTGGCAGTCAGCCCCGGATAGACCTGACAGAACGCAATTGCATTTGTCCCAGCTCCACCTCCCAAATCCAGGAATCGTACCGGCCCGCTCAACTGCAGCCGCTTAGCAAGGTCTGGCCCACTCTGCTGTCCAATCCTATGAAGAACCGCCAATACGTTACTGCCTAATTCGGGGTCGGTCTCAAAGACGTGTCGGTCTACCGTCCGCTGCCCCGTGCGAATGGTCTGCTCCAGCTTGCCCCAGTTATCCCATTCTGCATCGTGAAGTAGGAGGAGATGCCCGATATATTGGCCGGAATTGCGAACCAGATGCGTGGCTGCAGCCGTCGAGTTTCCATAGGACTCCCCATCCTTCTCCAACAGTCGCATCGCAACAAGGGCATTCAACAACAATCCCAGTGTCTGTTCATGGGCACTCAGACGATCGGCCATATCATGGAGGGTTCTCTGCTTCCCATCCAAGGCGGAAAATACATCCATCCTGACGGCTGTGAGCAGGATTTTGGTCTCCCAGTAGTATCCCAACTGGAAGATTTCCGCGAGTGAGAGTTCTCGTGACACACCACTCCCTCCAAGCAAATCGCTTTCAAACTCGTCATCCTACCTAGATTGGAAACTGAAAGGCAAGGCGGCAGACTCGGCGCAGTATGCGGCACAAACACAAAGGGCAACGGATTGCTCCGTTGCCCTTCGAATGCGGGTTTCCCGCTCAAATATGTATGAGCTTACTTGATTTCAGCCTTGAGATTGGCAGTCGCACCATCGGCGACATCGACCTCGAACTCCACTTTCTTGCCCTTGGCGGCGAACGGATGCCAGGCGATCACCTTGTGCTTGCCGGCCGGCACATCCTTGATCTCAAAGGAGCCATCGTCCTTCACAACCGCAAAATGCGGGTTCGACACAGGAAGAAAGAAACCCTGCATGAACTCATGCTGGTCGCACTGCAACCGATAGAAGCCATCCTTCTCTGCTCCGCCACGAAACACCACCGGCTTGTCGAGCTTGTCACCCTTCTTGGCCAAACCGATGTTGAAACCGGT
>JBDTSF010000023.1:0-25882 GCA_039931295.1 Nitrospirota bacterium
AGGCCAAGACCAACCTCGGCGCGGTATTTGTGGCTGAAACGGCCTATTTTAGCGAGGTCAATCGCTATGGGAGCTTCTCGGAAATTGGGTATGCCCTGGCTGGGACCACGAATCGGTACACCTATCGCAGTCCCGCATCCGGTGGAGCCGCTGCTTCGGCAGGTAACGCAGCCGACCGTATTCCCTGTGGCTCTCCGGTCGGGTGCACGATAGAAATCGACGGAACCGGAGCAGGAGCAGTCGCTAATAACGGCGCTACCGCCCCGGTGGCGAGCTTTACGGCCTCAGCTGTAACCAACCTCGACAGTGACGCGACGATTGATGGTTGGTCTGTGAACGATATCAAGGGTGGGCTTCAGGTGGCAATGCCGGACGACGTGAACGGCTAAGATCCGTTCGTCGAGTGGTTTTCAATAAGACGGGGGAAGGACTTTAGTTCTTCCCCCGTTCTCATTTTGAGAGAGACGAACATATGGATCCGGCGCCCTCGACGTTTCGGTCCCTCGAAACATGTTCCCAGCCTTCAGACCTGTGAAATCCCAATTTTTCTTTCAGGATCTGGGGACCTCTGATACAACAAAACCATACTCGCAGACCTTCACTGGCTGGATACGCGCCATGAGAGCCCTTTCGACGATTCCTATTCCACTTCCACTAATTGGCGCCTTGGTAATCTTTGCCCCACTCCATGAGGGAGGCACGAGTCACGTTGCCACGATGATCATTCGGCTCCTGATCCTCTCCTTGTTAGGAGCATTCCTGGCCATCGGAATCAACCGAGGGCAATTGGAGTTACCTGTTCTTCCCCTCAAATATGTCACGCTGGTATTTATCGGCCTCGCAGCACTGGCCACCTTCATCTCTCCCTATGCTCATCCTAGTCGGCAGTGGTTCTTGGTGCTGATGGCCTACGTAGCACTCTTCTATTTGTTAGTCGCTTTTGTTCGGAAGTGGGACCACATTTATGTCTTAGCAACCGTGATCGTCTGTGTCGGGATTGGTGAAGCGACATGGACCATTTTCCAGGGGGGTATGTGGAAGATTTCGAGGCCCAGTGGGACGTTTTTCAATCCTAACTTTCTAGCGGGATATCTGGCGGTCAGCTGGGCGATTTTGCTGAGTAGTTTGGTGTATCGGCATCGCATGCGTTCGATTTCTTCTCTCTTGGCGATTCGCGTGAAAGGACAAGCCCTCAGGTGTGTTGGAACTCTCCTCGCGCTGGCCACGGTCTTGACCGCGGTGCTGCTTACCCAGTCTCGAGCGGGGATTCTTGTGTGCTTGGTGTCGACGCTCTTTGTCCTGACTGTGCGATTCGGCTTCAAGATGGCGGGCGCCTGTGCGGTGTTTCTTGTTGTAGTCGGTCTCCTTATCCCGACACCGACTCGCGAGCGTGCGGTATCTGAGCACAACCTGAATCCTGCTGCCTATGCCCGCTGGCAGATGTGGGAAGGGGCGATTCAACAGATGATTGAGAACCCGTTGGGAATCGGGCTTGGACTGTACCAATATACGTATCCTCGCTATGCATTTCCCGTCGAAGGAGAGATCGCCCGCTATGGGAAGGTCGCGCAGACTCCGCATAGCGACTATCTTCAGATGGGCGTCGAGATGGGCCCGGCGGCGATTCTAGTCTTTATTCTTGGACTAGGCGCGTTGGCTCGAGAAACGACCAAGTTACTCCAACGGAGATTGCTTCGTAGGCAGCGAAGTCTTATCGCCGGTCTAGCTGGAGGCGGGGTTGCGCTTTTGGCCCATGCTGGTTTGGATTCAAACCTTCGCGAGCCTTCGATTGCAATCTTGCTTGTTCTCTGTGTGGGGCTGATTATGTCGGCTAGCCGACTCACCACCAAAGACGATCATCCTGCCCATGTCTTGAGGATTCGTTCCCGTCTAATTTGGGGAGCTGCCGCAGCCGCTATCGTATTGCTCGTGGGAGCGGAGGTTCTTCGGCTCGGTGTGGCGTGGATGTATTTTGAGTCGGCTTCCCAGCAGGCTACTACTGGACAAACAGCATTCGCCGTCAAGGGGTTGCGGGAGGCGGTTGCCCTTGATCCTGGGAAAGCGCTGTATCATCAGGGGCTCGGAGTCATTTACGCCAAGACGTTTGAAGCAACTGGTGAGGACCAAGCGTTTCAAACTGCCAAGGCCGAGTTTCAGGCAGCGATAGATCATAATCCTCTCGACGGTCGATTGTCGGCGTTGATGGGGCAACTGTATGTGTCTGCGACGAAGGCTCCAGGCGCTTCTTCAGCCTCGACCCAGCAGAGGATCGCGTTGTTGCGGGCTGCACGTCAGGCCTATGATCGAGCCGTCAGCCTCACACCATTTTTTGTGCCGTACAAGTATGAACAGGCGAGACTCTGTTGGCTACTTGGTGACCGTGCTGAAGCAGAACGTCAGGCGAAAGAAGTGGAGGCGTTGGAACCGAATTACCTTCCTGCCCGTATCTTGCTGGCGTGGTTGTCGCTCGATGCGGGGCGGCTTGAAGGAGCGACTCAGCAACTTCAGGAAATCCAAGAACGCCAAGAGCGTTACAAGGATTGGGGAAAGAACAGTTTGGAACAGGCATTTTTAAATGTGGATACGGCCAGTCTTCATGCGGCTATTAAGGAAAGGGCGTCGGCAGCATGAGGGCGGCGAAGATATTGTCTTCATTCAGGCGGATGGTCTCTCCGGCAGTGATCGGGCTAGCTCTTGTCGTGTGCGTGGTCGAGCTTGCGACCGCGCTAGATGTGCGACGGAATGACTTGATGCGCGCAGAGCAACTGGCATACTTGCCGAAAGGGGAGTACTTGAGATTAGCGGTGCTCGGCTACCGACAGCTAGCCGCCGATATTATTTGGTTGCAGGCGGTGCAACATATCGGAGCAAAGAGAAGTAGCCAGCAAGAGAATACCTGGACCTATCATGCCGTGGATGTGTTGACCGACTTAGACCCGCAATTTGTTCCTCCCTATCAGGCAACCGGAGTGTTTCTCGGGGTTCTTGTCGGGCATCATGACGATGCCATTGCGATCTTGACGAAAGGCATGCGCCATAATCCAGAGGTATGGCAACTCCCGTTTCTCGCGGGATACATCGCCTACTACGAACGCTGCGACTCGGTGGCCGGGTCAAAATTTCTTCGAGTGGCAGCGCAAGTGCCTGGAGCCCCTGCGTACTTGCCAAAGCTGGCCGCGCGCATGACTGTGATGACTGGGGATAGTGATGCTGCGTTAGAATTCCTCGATCGATTTTCTCGAAGCGTGAGTGATGAACGGGTTCGCGAAACCCTCGTGCTACGAATGAAGGAAACCCTTCAAGAACGAGATCTGCTATTGCTTGAAAGCAGCATTCCTCGCTACTACGCCAAGTATCAACGGTTCCCATCAAAACTTGACGATCTGGTGTTAAGCGGAGTGCTGCAGGAGCTACCGACTGATCCGTTGGGCGGTGAATATCAAATTGACTTTATGACGGGGAAAGTGAGTGCATCCTCTCGACAAGGACGGCTTCGTATTCATGAGAAGGTCGCATGTCAAGTAGAGACGAAACGATAGCAAAATCTTGCGCCATCGGATTCATCAGTGTGGACTAGGCTGGTAGGAAGTGAAGGAAGGAGGGAGCCGTGAATGATATTGTCATCGAAGAACTTACGAAAACCTATCCCTCAGGTTGGCCGGGCCGTCCTCCATTTGTTGCGCTGTCAGGGCTTTCCCTGACGGTTGGGCGTGGAGAGATTTTCGGATTTCTCGGGCCCAACGGAGCTGGGAAGACCACGACCCTAAAAATTCTCTTGGGTCTCGTTCGAGCGACAAGCGGGACCGCAATATTGCTGGGGAAACCAGTCGGCGATGTGGAGACTCGTCGTCGGATTGGTTTTCTTCCTGAATCGCCCTATTTCTACGACTATCTCACGGCCGAAGAATTCCTTGAGTTCTATGGACAACTCGCGGGGCTGGATCGGGCCGGCATTGCTCCTCGTATTTCCACACTTCTAGAGCTTGTGGGCCTTGTTGATGCGAGAACTCGCCAACTCCGCAAGTTCTCGAAGGGGATGTTGCAGCGTATCGGACTCGCCCAGGCGCTGATCCACGATCCAGAACTGGTCATCCTCGATGAGCCCATGACGGGTTTGGATCCTGTTGGGCGGAAGCAAGTGAGGGATCTAATTTTAAGTTTGCGTGATCAGGGGAAGACGGTGTTTTTCAGTACACACATTCTTCCCGATGTCGAGATGATCTGTGATCGAGTGGGAGTGGTGATGAAAGGACGCTTGCTGGCCAGTGGGCGCGTGGAAGATCTGTTGAGGCAAGGTCATACCCAGTCGGTCGAGATCGTATGCCAAGATTTCAATGCAGAAGCCAGCACGGCCGTTCGGGCTTATGCGACTCGCATTCTGCAGCAGGGGCGGCAATGCCTCCTTGTATTGCCAAATGCCGATCTGGTGGACAGCATGGTGACTGAGATTAGGCGACAGGGGGGGCGACTTCTGTCTGTCACTCCACACAAGGCGTCGCTGGAGGACTTGTTTTTTCAGCCGTCTGCGCACATGACAACAGATGTTCCAACAGAAGTTCTCAGTGGGAGGGCGGACTAACATGGCTGCAATTGGCGTCATCGCGCTGAATACCTTCCGTGAAAGCCTGAGGGACAAGATTCTCTACAACCTGTTGCTGTTTGCCGGGATGTTGATCGGGCTCTCGGTGTTATTGGCAGATCTGACAATCATGGAGCACCATAAGATTGTTGCAGATATGGGGTTGGCCGCGATTAATCTCACCGGTGTCATCATCGCGATATTTGTGGGGATTAGCCTGGTCAACAAGGAAATCGACCGAAGGACGGTCTACACCATTATGGCGCGGCCCATTAGTCGAACGTCGTTCATTCTGGGAAAGTACGCCGGACTCGCGTTGACATTGTTTGTCAACGTGGCAATCATGCTAGCCGTGTTTCTTATGACGCTCCGGTTCTATCAGGTGCCGGTCGGGCTCGCCATTTTTCAGGCCGTGGGGCTTATCTTTGTGGAGCTACTCGTCGTGACGGCCATCGCCCTGTTCTTTTCCACCTTCAGCTCTTCGACGCTGAGCGCAATCCTCACGCTGGGCATTTATATGATTGGGCATTTAACAACCGATCTAAAAAGTGTAGCCGGGAAAAGCGGAAATGAAACAGCGAGTGCGATTATGAACGGATTGTACTATCTCTGCCCGAATCTGGAATCACTCAACATCAAAGGGCAGGCAGCCGTGGGTATTCCCGTGGGTCCTGAGTACTTGATGCTTGCGTCTCTCTATGGACTCGCCTACGCCGCGGTCCTTGTTACCGGGGCCTGTTTCGTCTTCCAGCGACGCGACTTCTAGCATACTGTTCCATCACCACGGGATCTTGTTGCTATGAGAGCTCTAGCAGTACTCCCCCCAGACCGATGGATGGAGATCAATCTCCTCGATACGCTTCGTCGGCATTACTGCGATGAGCTTCAGGTATTTCATTACCCCGGAGGAATGGGCCAGCTGGGGTTATCAACGTGGCGTGACAAGCGTGATGAACTAAACCAGGAACTGCTTCGTCTCGCCCGCAGTCTTCGGGCCGCAGGCCGGCTCGATCTGATCTTCTGTATCGTCTACGACGATTTTCTTTTGGTGGAAACAGCCAAGCAATTGCGTGGTCTCGGGGTGCCGATGGTCAACTATCATGTCGACATGGTGTTCCAGTGGTATCGCGTGATCCGGACCGCCCCGTACTTTGATGTGCTGGCAGTGGCCCAGATGACGAATGCAGAGCATCTCAAGCCCTACAATCCCAATATTATTTGGATGCCAATGGCGGCGAACCCGGATTTCTATCACACGCGATCGGTGGAAGCGTCAGGATACGAACATCAGGTCTCGTTCGTTGGCAGTTTTAATCCGTACCGCCTAGCAATTATAGAGGCATGTGTCAAGAAGGGAATCAAACCTGTCATCTTCGGTCGAGGATGGCAAGGTGAGGCCGGTAGTGACTATCGATTCGACTGGGACCTGCACAAGATCTTTCACGACCTTCTCTTTTACGCATTGCCAAGATGGCGGGCGGAGGGGGTGTCCAGTGTTCTGGAGCCACTGAAACGAAAGTATTCCCGTCGGCGTGGATCTGAGGCGCTTGTTGGCCCTGCTTTTCATGGACCCTGCCAAGATCAGGCATTACCCAGTATCTTTCAGTCCAGCCAGATTAATCTAGGTCTGTCGGATACCGGCTGGCATAACCAGAATACCATTGTACGATCGGGGAAACTCCAGTGTCGTCTAAGGGATTTTGAGGTCCCGATGTCCGGAGGATTTTACGTCGTTCAAGAAGCTCCACACCATCAAGAGTACTACAAACTTGGAGAAGAGATCGTGACGTGGTCCGAACATGGGGAACTTGTTGATAAGCTCGAGTTTTATTCTAGAAACCTCCGATCTGCCGAGCGTATCAGGAAAGCGGGGACAAAACGGGCTTTGGAGTGCCATACCTGGCGACATCGCTTTGATCGTTTATTTAAGAGATTAGAATTACCTATTCAGCATTGAAGGCAGATTCGTTTGAGCATTTGTGAATGGAGTTGGAAGTGGACTGTAGCTTACTTGTAACCGATTGAAGTGCTCGTGACTCAACTAGACTTAAATGGTTGTCAGTGTCCCTTCTGTAAGTCAAGTGCGCTCAGGCTTTCCAGCCTTGGCGTTCCTGATGCGACACAGATTTATGACAAGGGAGTTGTATGCGATGCATGCGGCCACGATTTCGATCTTGTCTGGGGAGTACCATTCCTCGGTGTATTCGAGGAGGCCGATGTTCTGAGTTTGATCGAGATCGCCGCTAACGCAGATAACTATAAACGTGAGAGTGCGAGATGCGAAGGAATGCCATCAGGAGCAGCGGGGCCTGAGTACTCACGGTGGCATGATTTACTGGACGGATATCATCTGAGTCCAGACCGGCAAGCCTTTCTCGCGAGTGAGGGGCTGTCGGTCGAAACCTCTCCCTGGTTTCTGCACCGATATGGAGAACATGCGCTTTTCCGGTCCATCACCGCGGGACTGGATCTTGCGGGTAAGAACGTTCTCGATGTCGGGGCTGGGTCCGGATTCTCCAGCTATAAGTTTATACGGGCTGGTTCGCATGTCACCTGTTTTGAGTTCAGCCCAGTTCTCGCACATGAAGGGGTGCGAAATGTTCCACAAGGTCGTTGGGTCGGCGGTAGCGCTAAAGTCTTGCCGTTTTCTGAGTGCACTTTCGATGTTGTGGTGGCGAACGCGGCCTTGCATCATATCAGGGATATTCCCCACACCATGGGAGAAATGCTCAGAGTGTTGAAACCCGGGGGGCATCTGCTGACGCTTTGTGATTCGTATCGAAGGAATGGTTCTGATGAAGAGGTTGAGATAAATGTCTTTAAAGACGACGTCACCGTGTTGATGGGTGTGAACGAAGGGATTCCTCCTCTAAGTGACTTTCTGTCCACGTTATTGAAGCACCGTGAGCAGCTCGACATCAGAATTTTTACGAGTGAGGTGCACGGAGTTCAGTATAATCCGTTGATCAGAAAGTTAAGATTGCCGAGAATCGGCAAACACGATGTGTTGCACCCTAGAGGATGGCCTCTCGATGAGGCGCTGGAACTCCTCCCGACAACATCCGGAGGGCTGGCACTGCTCGTTCAGCTCAGATCTTCCATTCGAGAGGAAGGGGCTCAGCCTGCAAAAAGCATCCTGCGCCCGGCCACCTTCGCTCGTTCGCTGGACAGCCAGGCAACTGCGGCGGCTGCGCTGGCTCCTCACATCCCACCGCAATTCGTTGATCTTCCTCTCCTAGATAAGCAGCAAGAGAGATTCCGCATGCTCAATGGGTGGAAGCCCTTGGAGCGGCAGCAGCCTTATCGTACAGCCTATAGCCGCGCACGTTCATTTCAGACATTTCAGACTGGCTCGGAAGCCTTGCGTGTGGCCGTATTAGCTCCTCACCTTGATCGAGTAGATAGGCCAAAGATTGAACTGCTGGTCAATGGCCGGTTGGCCGCCACACGAACGTTGTGCCGAGGGATTTGGACTGAGTATGTCGAGCCTATCGATCCGGCAAATAATGGTTCTGTGGTCGCGATCGAGGTCCGTCTAGTCACTACGCTTGAAAATGAAAACGCCAGGATTTTTCATGTGCGTAAATTGGTTTTCGGCAATCAGACGCCTGAAAAAATCAGAACCGTGGAAGATCTTGAACAATACGGGATTGAAGCGTTGGCAGAGATTGGTCTTCTCAAGTCCAATCCAACTCGGCTGCTCCTGTCAAGCGACTACAGTCTTGCCATCAGCACGCTTAATCGCCTTCGGGCGATGGGTTTGGGTGCAGAGATTATCGTCGCCAAAGAGCAGGAACAGTTCTTTGCATCCGAGCCAAATGTAAAGGTGATTGGTACATATGGAGAGTTCGTTAAAGCGAAAATACGGCCCACCAGTGTTCCTGGAGATATTGCGCTGATCGCAGCACCGGATCTGTCAAGTGCAGGACCATTGCATTCTCTTGTGACCGAGGGAAATGGACTGGCACATTGCTTCGTTGTTCTACCGGGTGGTCATACTTCTATATTGAGACCGGAGTATCTCGCGCGGACTTCAAATGGCGAACAGTTGGTTGCGAAGCTTGCGACAGCAAATACTTCACTACGTCGGGCGTTGATGTGTCTACTGAAGTGAGTATTCACGCTAGGTCTATGAGCGTTGCCGCGCTCTCATAGGGTTTGGGGGTGTTTCAGTATGTGTCATGCCATCGTGACAGTATGCAGGTTAGGTCCATGCAAATAGGTCTTGATGGTGGACAAGCGAAGTTTCTTCACGATTGTGACGGAATGAGCATTCCCGGAGCTATCAAACTGGGCTGGCGTTACCTAATCGAGTTCCTGAGAGATGGACGAACTCCCATACGAGCAATCAGCGACGAAGCTGTTCGGCAATATTTGCCCTTTCTTTATGGCCCTGGAGCAATCATTGAACTGGGTGCGCCATCCGACTATTACCGCTGTTTTGCACCTGCCGAGCAGCACTACAAAATTACGGATAACTCCGACCTGGCAGCCTTTAAAGTCAACATGACGGACATGCCCTTCGGCGATGAAAGCGTCGATGCATTCGTTTCGGTGTTTAGCCTTGAGCATGTTCACAATTATCAGAGAGCGTTGGCTGAAGTGAAACGAACCCTGAAGAAGAGGGGCCGATTTCTCCTAATCATGCCATTTCTATACTACTACCATGCGGCTCCCGACGACTATGTGAGGCTAACAAAATCAGCATTGATGGACGAATTGAGTGAGTATCGCTTCCTTGCCGTGGAAAGCCTGGGGGACCGCGCACTGTTTGTTGCCGAAATGTACCATGAGAAGGCTGCGATGGGGCATTCTTCGTCATGGCTTCGGCGAACGGTGCTTCGATGTATGGCAAGTATTTTTGTGGCGTATTCTATCTGGCGGACAACGAATGAGGAGACCTATGCTTCAGCTATCCTCGTGTTGTGTGAGAAGGCATAGTCCAATGGGAAAGGGAAGGGCGTGTGACATCGTATCCCACGGATTAGGTCTCTTTCGAATTTGTGAGGCTAGCAATTGAAGGTGAACCCAATCCAGTCCACGTATGAATTGCCTGTTCGCGTGTATACGTCTTGCGTGCAGAAGACAAGTATTGTCTCGTCCCTTGTGCAAGTTGTCCGCGAAATATGGATGACTCGAGAAGTCGTTTGGCGTCTTTTCCTGCGGGATTTTACGGTTCAATTTCGACAAAAGGTGTTGGGCTACCTTTGGGCATTTCTCGGCCCATTAATTGGGATGGCGAGTTTCTTGTTTCTGAATTATTCGGGAATACTCAATCCTGGAGAGTTAACCATTCCCTACCCGCTGTACCTGTTTTTGGGTATGACTCTTTGGGGCTTCTTCACAGGTGTGATTGGTGTTGTCAGCGGGGGGTTACTCACCCATGGTGATCTTGTGTTGCGGACTAGCATTCCCAAGATCGCATTGGCTCTGGCTGGCACGGGGAATGTCGTTTACGTTCAGCTCGTCAATCTCGTCATCCTTATGATCCTCTGTGGGACAGTTGGTATTGTACCATCCTGGTGGGCGCTGACGGTCCCGCTCATGGTCCTTCCGCTCATCGCGCTGGCGGTTGGGATTGGTCTGGTATTCTCGGTCATAGGTGCCTTGGCAAGAGATGTCACCGCCATGTCGACGACCGTTCTTAACCTCATGATGTTTCTCACTCCGGTGGCCTATGTTCCCAAATTCGCGAATCGTTATTTGCAGAATATCATCATGTTCAACCCTCTGTCCCACTTGATCGAGGCACCTCGAAACGTATTTCTTCGGGGCACAATTGAGGAACCGACGGCATTTGTCATCTCGTCATTATTTGGATTTTTGATATTGATATTGGGCGCTCATGCCTTCTATTTGACCCAAGACAAAGTGGCGGAGCGACTGTGATGGATTCGAATTGGACGATCCGTGCCGAAGGGCTTTCAAAGAAATTCGGTATGACCCTTCGTCGGTCAATGGCTTATGGGTTAAAGGATTCGTTGTCCAGACTATGCGGAAATAGAGTCCCAAGTAACGTTCTTCGTTCTGGAGAATTTTGGGCGGTCAAGGATGTGTCTTTTGAACTGCATCGGGGCGAAAGTCTTGGCCTCATGGGCATCAACGGATCAGGCAAAACGACCCTCTTGCGTATTCTGAACGGTATTTTCGCACCTGATGTGGGACAGGTCGTGATGCGGGGACGTGTTGGTGCCCTTGTTGCGGTTGGTGCGGGGTTCTCCCCAATGCTGACGGGGCGTGAAAATATCTATGTAAATGGAGCGTTGTTAGGTCTTGGCAAGAGGGACATCGATAGAAAATTGGATGAAATTCTCGCTTTTGCCGACATCGGTGCCTTCATCGATTCCCCGGTCAAACATTATTCCAGTGGAATGGTTGTCAGGCTTGGCTTTGCCGTTGCGGCGATGTGTGAACCGGAGATTCTGTTGATCGATGAAGTTCTCGCGGTAGGGGATATTAACTTTCAGAAGAAATGTTACGACTATCTTCACCGGCTCAAACGTGACGGGACATCCATCATTCTAGTCTCGCATTCTGTGGGGGCGATCTGGGCGATTTGCGATAAGGGATTGCTCCTCCACGAAGGACAGGTCAGAAGTTCAGGTTCAGTCGAAGATGTCCTGCGTGCCTACAGTGATCTGAATGCACGTATTGCTCTTGGGCGAACGAAACAATCCCAGCCCCTGCCAGGGTTTCTGCAAAGTGCAGACCCACTTCCGACATGTTATGGAGGACAAAAGGGTGGGACAGGTGAGGTGGTCGTTCATGAGGTGACGATTGGAACTTTGAAAAGGAATGGCACCCAGGACGATTCGCTAGAATTTGGTGAGTCGATTGCCATCGAGGCGACTATCGACGTCAGGACTTCGATCGTGTCTCCGATTTTTCGCTTCACTGTCGACGCGATGCACTACAAGTATGTTGCCTCGGTCGACAGTTTTGAACAGGATCTTCGACTGAAGACAATCGCGCCGGGGAAGTTCGTTTTGCGGGTGGATATTCCCCGTCAGAATCTTATGCCAGGATCCTATGTATTGAACATGGCTGTTTGCAAAAAAGGGGTTGACTCGCATCTCTTTTTTTGGTTCGGCGCAGCTTCTTTCCAGATTCTCCATCCCCGAGACAAATTTCTATACTCAGAGGCAAACGCCGTGGTCTATCTAGGGGGAGAATTTTCTCTGACTGAGCTCGCAGAGCAGAAGGTGTCAGGCAGTATGCCCGTTGAGTCCAGAGCTGTGTCGTAGCAGCGGGGAACTATGGCAGCAAAAGTCAATGCGGAGGCGGTATCGGATAATGTCCATGCCGGAGCCCGTACGCGGTATACACTCAACTGGGTGGAAGGCTGCTTGCGGAAGCTTCTCCATCTTGCACGTCGATTTCCCTACCGCATTGCCCACCGTTCCCGAGTTGCTGGGGACAATTTGTCACGGTACGACATGGTTGAGAAAGAGTGTTACGACTATGTTCCTAAAGGCACCTATGTCTACGGACCAAGAAGTGAATATCTGATCGTGAGAAAAAACCGTTATCGTATCACCTTGTTGCCTGATCAGGAGAAACGCACTGATTGTGGAGTCGGATGGATTACTGAAGACAACTCGGCGAGTAGTTATGATCAGTTGTGGGGCGATGACAAGATCCTTTCACAGTTTCGATCGGAAGGCGACGGGGTTCGCACCAGACTCATAGAAGAAATCGCCGATCATGTTGCCCCTCTGACCACGCAAGCCGCACGTGTTATCGATGTGGGGTGTGGAGTCGGAGATCTTCTCGTGGCGTTGCGACGTCGATGTCCTTCAATCGCCGCATACGGGTGCGACTTTTCCGAGAAAGCCATTGCAGGCGTGCAGGAACGCTTGCCGGATGGAGGATTTCTCAAACTGGTAATCTCGCGGCTTCCGTACGCCAGTCATGCATTTGACGTTGTTCTGTGCACAGATACATTGGAGCATCTCGAACAGCCTGGGCAGGTTGTCGAGGAGCTAGTTCGGATCTGCCTGCCAGGAGGTGTCGTGGTCATTGTTGTGCCTGATGGTGCGGTCGATGACTTTATCGGTCATTTCTGGTTTTGGAGCGAGACATCTCTAGCTAAGTTTCTTGCCCCCTGGAAGCCCACCGTCAAAATATTGCCGCAGACCAAAGAGCTCTTGGCCGTGATCAGAGTCGCCACTGACTCGAATGGCAATTCAGAGAGCGACGGGTGACAGTGTCAGACCCTCATTGGCTCGCTCGAATAGTCCTCGCACTTCAACGGAGGATTTATGATCGAATATTTCGATGCCTCAGTTCCGAAGCCATCGCTGAGTTTCTTGGAAGAGAGATGGAGACCAAGTTGTCTTTGCTTGCTGCTCGATCAGGTGAACAGGCGCGCGTAGAGCTATTGTTGAATACGCTACGAGGTGCCTTGGGTCACGATGAGCAGTTTCTCGCTCCAGCCTTGGAACGTAGAGATACGGAACCGCTTAATACCTGGACCTTCCAAAACGAACATATGAGCTTCGATATCTCGCCGGGTGAGAAGGTATTGGATATCGGTTCTGGAGGATGGCCGTTCAGGCACGCGACTCATCTCGCCGATATGCATCCAGGGAACACAAGCCACAGGGTGGAAGCGCTCCGTCGGGATCACCGACCCTTTATTGTGATGGATGCACAGCACATGCCTTTTCAGGATAACGAATGGGATTTTACGTTTTGCTCTCATGTTCTTGAGCATCTTATTCAGCCTGGGGAGGCTTGTAGGGAACTGATGCGTGTGAGCCGAAAAGGATATATCGAAGTGCCTACGCGACTGTCTGATGTCATGCTGAATTTCACGCGCCTGAAAGACCATCATCGCTGGCATGCCCTCGTACTCGATCAGACGCTCATTTTTATCGAATGGCCGGATGTTGAGCGCCGAGAAGTTGGAACGAACTACTTTTTCCAGGCTTTGCATTCGGCGTATCAGAACCCGTTCCAGAAACTGGTCGAAGATAATTGGTCGACGTTCTATACCATGTTGACCTGGCGAGATCGATTCAACTTTCTTGTGATTGACAAAAATGGGTGCATAATCGACCAGGAGGCTTCGTCACGAACCCGATTTAGCTGTTAAGTGTACGATCCATGATGAACGCGCTATTAGAAATTGGTCGAGGCATGATGCGATCTGTATTGGGAGCAACCGGATACGCTCTCACTCCGAAAGGGCACGTGATGTACGACCCCAATATCTATGGGGTCTACGATTTGACCAAGGAGGGTGTCTACAATTCCAAAGAGGAAAGTGTGATACCTCGCGGCCAGGCAATATACGATCCAAATGTGTTCGGCCAATATGACCTGGCTTCCCAGCGTATCGTTTCGAAATCCAAACTCATTGGCCCAGAGGTATCCAGTTACGATGTATTGATGGCAGAAGCACAACGTTACGCGAGAGTCATGCCTCTCAATTTAGAGTCAGATCGGTACAGACTGATTCTCGCTCTCCTCGGGGCAGGCAAAGGCATTTGCCTGGATGCTTGTACCCCTCAGCCATTGGACTGGGTAAGAGAGAGAATCAGTGCTCTCGGTTATGAATATATCCCAATAGACCTGCGCGGGGACGACGTGAATGTAAGAAGGGAAGACCTGCTTCAATTACCCTTCGCGGATGGCTCGGTCAACAGAATTATCTCGGCGGATACGCTGGAGCATATTGGCGACTATAAGCAAGCGGTGGCTGAGCTCTATCGCGTCTTGTGTGA
This sequence comes from Nitrospirota bacterium, assembly GCA_039931295.1. Lineage (GTDB taxonomy): Bacteria > Nitrospirota > Nitrospiria > Nitrospirales > Nitrospiraceae > Palsa-1315. Next base: position 14,308 of record JBDTSF010000023.1, read on the forward strand.
AGGCGGAATCGCACTCTTCCATGTACCCTGTTACTACTTCGACAAAGTTGAAAGCGAGCCGATCGAACCGCAAGTAGATCCGTGGGGTCACGTCCGATATTTTTCCGCGAAAGAACTGGTCGCGAGTCTCGCAGAAGCCGGATTTATCATTCCCCGACTAGGACTCCAATTCGACTATGGTGCGGTCTTGTGCACGGTGGCCAAGTGCAAAGGCATCACCAATGGGCATCATGGAAGATAAGAGCGATAGCGCTCGGTTCATCGAGGGAGGTCCGACGAAGCAGGCGGCGGTCTACGTCGTGATTCCGGTCTACAACCGACTCCAGTATACGCTCGCTTGTCTCAGATGCCTGCGAATCCAGAGGTATCAGCAACTTCATCTCATTGTGGTCGATGGTGGCTCAACCGATGGGACCGTGGAGGTGCTGAAAAGTGAACACTCTGACGTGACCTTGTTGCAGGGGAAAGGTGAGCTATGGTGGGGAGGCGCCATGAGGTTAGGGGTAGAATATGTGCTCTCCCACAGCAGACACGATCGTGACATGGTCTTGATGATGAACAATGACACCGAAGTCGAGCCGAGTTACGTTGAAACGCTTGTGCGTGCGTGCGGTAGGGAGAATGCGGCTGTCGGCTCGATGATCGTCGACAGTCAAGACCCTTCTCGAATTCTTGACGCAGGAGAGTTCATTGATTGGAAGCGCTATTCGTTCACCGTCAAAACACGTGTCGAACCAGGTGAAGCGTTCTTTGATAAGGTGGATGTGTTGCCGGGGCGTGGGACGTTGGTTCCGCTCCATATGATTCGTGTGGCAGGAAATGTCGAAGATCGCTTGTTCCCTCATTACATTGCGGACTATGAGTTCTTTCATCGGCTTCGGCAGCACGGATTTCGGCTGGGGGTATCCAGCGACGCGCGTATCATGGCGCACATTGAAGAAACGGGACTGTATGCGGTAGATGCTCTGATCGATATCCGTCAAGCCTGGACATTGGTGTCATCCAGAAAGTCGATGAACAATTTCAAGGATCACTGGCGATTCATCGGCCGTTGTGCGCCACCTGGCTGTAAGCTCAGTGCGCGGGCGCGCCTCCTCTGGAGGACTGCGCACCTATTAATTCTTCAGACGAACCTGCGCTATCTCGTATGGCCGATTGTGCTTCCTTGTCGGTGGCTGAAGTTTGTCATCTATGATGCCTACTACGTCACGGAGAAAGACTGTCTGCAGTATAAGCTCAATGCGAATGTATTGTCAGAAGAGCAGATTCTCTTTGCGTGGAAGAGGAATGATTGGTATAGGTTTTCGAGTGATAAGAGGGGATGGTGGGAGGCACGCCCTGAGTTACACGGACTGTACCGCTGTGCGTGGAATCCTGCCACAAAGCTTCAGCGTTGGCTCAAGGCCAGGGCTCATCAGGCTGGCCGAGACAAAGCAGCGTAGATAGATTATTTGCAATGTAAACTTTTTCGATTCACCGGGTGACAGAGAGAGTCGTGAACGTTTCTTGGCTAACTGCAGGGAAGCAAAAGCGCTATGTGTGGAATAACAGGCCTCATCTCGTCCAACCCTCTGACGGAGCGCGAACGAGCGACCGTTTCGACGATGAACCAAGCGTTGGTCAATCGAGGCCCAGATTCACAAGGTGTGATCAACGATAAACATGTTGCGCTTGCGATGAGGCGGTTAAGCATCATCGATGTGGTCGGAGGACAACAGCCTCTCTATAACGAAACGGGTACGGTTGCGGTGGTGTGCAATGGAGAGATCTACAACTACCTGGAACTTAGACAGGAACTTATTAGGAAGGGGCACAGATTTTCATCGAAGAGCGACGTCGAGGTGATTGCCCATCTCTACGAGGACATGGGAGTGGAGTTCCTTGGGGCCTTGCGAGGTATGTTTAGTATTGCCTTGTGGGATGCTGAAAAAAAACGCCTGGTGCTGGCCCGTGATCGAATGGGTGAAAAGCCGCTCTATTGGTATAAAGACCCCTGCGGCCATCTCTGGTTTTCCAGCGAAATGAAAAGCCTCCTGAAGGGAATTAGTGGGTATGAGCCGCCACTGTCGAGATCGGCGATTCAGCTGTTTCTAACCTACCAGTACATTCCTGAGCCGCACACCATGTTTGAGGGGGTACGCAAACTTTCTGCGGGGCACTTTCTATCTGTATCAGTCGATCAGCTTGATAGCCAGCCTCAGTCCTATTGGCGCTATTTGAGTATCCCTGAGAGGGAAGGAGATCCTGTCCAGCTTGTGCGTGAGGAGCTAGATACTGCCTGTCGAATTATGGGCCGCTCAGATGTTCCGATCGGAGTGGCTTTGAGCGGTGGCATAGATTCGGCGGTTGTCGCCGCTCTGAGCGCAAGAAGTTATCCCGGAACTCTCCAGGCCTTCAGTGTGGGATATAGGGGAAGGCCAGGCATGGATGAACGGAAAAGAGCGGAAGAGGTTGCGGACTTCCTCAAGATCCCATTTTACGATGTTGAGTTAGCCGAGGACGATTTCGTCCGGACCTTTCCCAGGCTCGTGTGGGCGATGGATGATCCGATTGCCGACATTGCCGGGTACGGTTACTACGCAGTTTCGGCACTTGCGCGAGAGCATGGAGTCCCTGTTCTTCTCTCAGGATTAGGCGGTGACGAACTGTTTTGGGGGTACTCGTGGATACGTGATCTTGTTTGGGAGAATGAACCTCGAAGTAGGTTTAGGGGCGCCCCTCAATGGCTACAGAAAATTATCGGGGCTCGGCCTGAAGGGCATCGTAGGTTGATGCTCAGTCGGCTTCATAAGGATTTGGAGAAGGCTAGGGCTATGTCGCGGGAGTTGTTGTCTTCGGACTCCGGCAGTTGTCCTTTCCCTGAAGTATCTGAAGAATGGGTTCAGTGCGATAACGAAGAAAGCATCGCATTGCCATTGTCACAATTATTGAATCAGACATGGCTTGTGTCCAATTGTTTGGCGCTCGCCGATCGGGTGAGTATGACCCATTCTGTCGAAATGCGGTTGCCATTGCTGGATTCCAATCTCATCGAGCTTGTCGTAGGCTTGCGCAAGAATGGAATGAGAGATTGGGTTAAGCCTCACAAGTGGCTACTTGTTGAGGCCGTCAAGGATATGCTTCCGCCAGATCTTCTCGGGAGGCCCAAACAGGGCTTCACACCTCCCGTGCAAGAATGGTATGGCGCGGTTTGCCGACATTATGGATGCTTGCTACAAAGTGGTTCGCTCGTGACGCGGGGGTTGATTCAGAAGAAACATGTGGAGAACTATATTCCAGGCACTCCGATCGGTTACAAGCTGTTGCTATTGGAAATCTGGTGTCGTTTGTTTGTGGAGGAACAGACACCTGAAGAAGTGGTCGAACAGGCAGATGCCTTTAGTGCGAGGAGTTACCGTGCAGTCGAAGCCTGAAGTACTCAGCAGAAATGCTGAGAAGACCTGCAAATTATGTGGAAACACCGCTGATGTGTGGACGATTCACTATCCGTCTTTCGTGTTTCGAAGCGGAACGTTCGAGGCTCCTCCATGGTTTGCTCACGATAAATATTATTGTCCGGCTTGTCATTTTCTATGGGCAGAGGTATTTGACAATCTCACCTTGGCTGAGTACGGCGTCAAGTATACCGAGAATAACTACGAACACCAAAGACGACCTGTCGAATCGAGGATGGCATTTGCTCCTCGCTTATTGGCGAATTTAATTTGGCGGACGGGCGGGAGTCGGTTCTTGGACTACGGTTGCGGATATAACTATTCATATATCTATGAGCTGCGCTCTCGCGGGATTGATCTGTGGGGTTGTGACATCAGTGCCGCTGTTCCTTACAGCCGCTATGTGCGACAGTTACCGGTTGATGGGTATACCAATGCCTGGTTCGATGGAATCTACAGTATTGATGTCATGGAGCATGTGGCGGAGTTTTTCGCCGATTTCAAAACAATGGCGCGAACATTACGCCCTGGCGGGTTGGTTCTTCACAATACGATTTCCCTCGATCGCTATTGGAAAGGTGACGGGCAACCGCCCGATGATCCAATGGTATGGGCACCATGGCATTGTTCTGTGTTTTCAAACCGAAGCGCGGCTATCCTGGCTGAGAAGAGTGGATTAGAGTTCTGTGGGACTGTTCGGACCCATAGCGATACAGGATTGGCGTTTCTATTTCGAAAGTCCGGGCCAACAGCGTGGCGTCGGTTGAATGTCTTCTCGGTGGGGCTGCAGCTGATTAAGCTTCTCAAATATCAGATGTATTATCGCCGAATGTACACCGGTGCACGGAGCCTTGCTCCGTCGAAATAGTGTCGCACGGAGGAACAGATATTTTAGTGGTTAAGTCTATGGAGCAGAGAAGGGCTGTTAGGTTCAGCTTTGGGATGATTGTCTTTAACGGGGCCTCTTTTCTTCATGAAGTTCTCGAATCGATCTATGATTTTGCGTATGAAATTATTGTGGTCGAGGGAGCAGATTTAAATGCATTGCCTATGGCGGCACCAGATGGTGGCAGTGCCGATGGCACGATGGAAATTCTAAAATGCTTCCCAGATCCCAAGAAGAAGATCAAGGTAATTCATGGGGTGTGGAAGTCCAAAGATCACCAGAGTAACCGATTTATCGAGGAGGCGACGGGAGACTATATCTGGCAGGTTGATGATGACGAAATCTACAAGAAAGAGGACCTCCTGAGAGTCGAACAGATCTTGTTAGATGATCCGGAGATCACGGCAGTGGCGTTTCAGTGGAAAAATTTCTATAAGGGTTTTGATCGGGTGATGGTCGCGGATCCACCCTACGAGGTTTGGCGGCTCTTCCGTCTCCGGCCCGGATATCGATTTTCTACCCATCGTCCACCGACAGTGGTGGATCCTTCCAGCGGTGCAGTTATGAATCACCTCAAACCTCTTCATGGTCATGTATTGGCAGAGGTTGGAGTATTTATTTATCACTACTCCTATATCTTCGACGATCAGGTGCGTGACAAGATCCGCTATCACACCAATCTCAGGCTCGATGAACAAGCTGCTGGAATGCCTCACTTGCCAGGGGTTCTGTCGAGACTGCCATGGATTTCGAGAGGGTGGAGAAGTCTATGGGCTATGCCGTCGCTGCGCTTCGTGCGTCGCCACCTTGATCAGGGATTTCACTACGATTATTTCGAAAAGATCTGGAAGCAATGGGACCTTGACCCGGAAGGAGTAGAGAGTCGTTTCGGAATTAGTCCTAGCCCCTGTCCCTATCGAAGAACTATTCCCTTTAAGGGGATCCACCCTGAAGTCATCAGGCGCCGTCTCGCAGGAAAGACTCAATGATACCGGCGGATGTCGGCGATCATGCGTTTGCCAACGGTCGTGTGTTTTCGGATCCTGAAGGGATTCTTGCCGCAATCCTGGCGACGCGTGGTTGGCGCCATGCGCGTCGCCTTCGGACAGTATGGCGGCAGTTCCTGTTTCAGGCGCAGCTTGAACCCGATGTGAAATTGGCGCTGTCGGCGCGTCTCATCAATCTTGAAGATCGAGACAAAGTCATCATCAGGTCAGGAGCCATAGTGAGGGGAATTTTAAAGAATGAGCGAGGTGGCAGGATCGAGCTTGGCCGTGAAGTGTATATTGGCGACAATGTGATTATTAGCGCTGCGGTCGAAGTTATTATTGGTGCGCACACGATGGTGGCACACGGGGCGCAGCTATTCGACAATAACACTCACCCGCTTGATCCTGTTGAACGGGAATACCACCTGAGAATGATTGTGGGACTGGAGCCGAAAAAGCCTCTCTCCATTGGGAAGGCACCGATTCGGATAGGCCACGGGTGTTGGATTGGAATGAACAGCATCGTGCTGAAGGGAGTTTCAATCGGAAACAACACAATTGTTGGGGCAGGCAGTGTTGTGGTGAGTGATCTTCCCGATGGTGTGGTGGCCGTGGGGAATCCAGCTCGGATCACAACACGTTTTTGATTCGGTTAGCAAGACTCCTGTGCACTCTGGCGCGTCACGCTGCATTCAGGCATGGCAGGTTTAGCCGTATCTGTGGGCAAGTTGATGAATCACCGATATAGTGAGGATCTCAGTCAATGTGAATCCGGAGGATTCGGAGTGTAAGTCTCGTGTCCGATGGCGTGCGATCGCAATCAAGGCAGATAAGAGAACGTGGCGATGAAACAGCTGTGGGTAACAGGAGCTCGAGGATTTATCGGTCGTCACGTCGCGCGAACATTTGCAAAGGCTGGATGGAGCGTTCTTGGGGTTGGACATGGGCCTTGGAATCAAACAGAGGCTCGATTATGGGGGGTCCAATATTGGCATGAATCGGATATTACCCATGAAGCTCTGAGGATGCTCATTGCTAAAGGTGGCTGCCCCGATGCGATTTTTCATGCTGCAGGCGGCAGTTCTGTCGGACAGTCCATTGAGCACCCACTGCGAGACTTTGACAGGACCGTGAGGACGACAGCAGTGTTCCTGGACGCTGTCCATAAATTGGCGTCCAACACTTTGATGATCTTACCCTCTAGCGCCGCAGTATACGGGGTCGCAGGGTCGGGTCCGATCAATGAGCTGGCCCCCTTAGCGCCGATGTCGCCATATGGTCTCCACAAGTACCTTGCCGAACAACTTGTTAGAGGCGCGAATCAGCTCTTTGGCCTTCGCTACGCGATCATTAGATACTTCTCTGTCTATGGTCCAGGGCTGCGGAAACAATTGCTCTGGGATCTAGCTCAAAAGCTATCCTCATGCGATCGGGAAATTGTGCTTTCCGGGACAGGAGAGGAAACGAGGGATTTCTTGCACGTTGAGGATGCTGCTCGTTTTGCTATGATGGTGGTAGAAAAGATGGAAGGCAGTGATTCCTTGATCGTCAACGGTGGATCTGGCGAGAGTGTTTCTGTTCGTTACATTGCGGAGACTCTTAGGAGGCTTCTTAGCCCAAAGACCAGGATTCGGTTCAACGGTGCACAACGGACCGGAGATCCATTACATTACCAGGCGGATACTCAATTGATGGATAGCTTTCGATTTCGGCCTAGGTGGAGGCTGGAGAAGGGGATCGCGGGCTATGTCGACTGGTTAGCGGAAATCGATGGTAACGATAGAAAGTGCGCATAGGAATTTTCCACACTGGGGGGCCTGAGTGGACTGGCGGAGAGCGGTATGTCCGCAACCTGATTCTTGCTCTCAAACAGGTTCCGTCAGCCGAACCGATTTTTCTAGCTCCTGCCAACAAGACTGAAGACGAATTGGTGCCCTGGACAGCCCTTGGCTGTGAAGTGTTGCCTGTTCAATCGTTGAATCGATGGACGCCCAGTTGGTGTCTCCGGCAATTCGCACGATTCACGAAACAGGTCGGACATGATGTCTGGTCAGAGGAATTTCTCAAGGATCACCGCATCGGAGTGACGTACCTCCGCCCCTGCTTAGGTAGGCTGGGTGCGATTCCAAACATTTCCTGGGTCCCGGATTTCCAACATCTTCATCTCCCGGAAATGTTTAATGAACAAGAGACGGAGTTTCGCAATTCGCAGATTCGCCTAGCCGCCGAATACTCAGCTCGAATCGTCCTCAGTAGTCATCACGCCTACCAGGATTTTGTCAGACTATTCCCGACGTACGCGAGAAAAGGGCGCGTGTTGCAGTTTGTTGCATCGGTCGGCCAGGACGTGTATCACCGTAACCCAAATGACGTCCTGCTACGTTATGGATTACCCGAAAAGTTTTTTTACTTGCCGAACCAGTTTTGGAAACACAAGAATCATTTGCTTGTCATAAAGGCACTAGGCTTACTGAAACTGGGTGGGCAAGATATTTCCGTTGTCTGTACGGGGAATCACATGGACTACCGGCATCCCCAGCATTGGGAGGATTTGAAGAAAGCCATTGCCGACAACGGGATTAGTAAGGAACTGGTTCTGTTGGGAATGGTGCCGGCTGAGGATATTTTTCCGCTGATTCGGCAGTGCATCGCGGTGTTAAACCCTTCACACTTCGAAGGTTGGAGCACGACGGTGGAGGAAGCGAAGTCCGTTGGAAAACGGGTTCTTCTTTCTGAAATTCCCGTCCATAGAGAACAAGACCCTCCCGGTGCGAACTATTTCAATCCGAATAGCCCGGATGATTTGGCTCGGAAAATGTATGAACTCTGGCGCGAGGTTTCTCCCGGGGCAGATCTTGCCATGGAGAAAATGGCTCGCGATAAGCTGAAGACCCGTCTGGAAGAATGTGGATCACGTTTCCTCCAGATCGCCCGTGAGGCTTCCTGCGAGCCAAAGGCGATGAGGTAGATAGGCATTAAGTGGGCGCTCGTATCCTCACAATCATTCTGAGGCTGATCGCCTATCCAGCCATTGGCAACGACAGCGAGCTTGCCCAATAAACCCGCTGACATTTCTGCGGAATACGTAGACTTCTAAGCCAAACTCGGTACCATGGAAGGAGCCTATAGATGGCAGCTGCATTTCATCACGCATGAGGGAATATCGAAACTCCTGAGTGGCATGTCGTATCAATGTCGTGACTGGCAGAACGGAGGAGAGGTGTTGGGTTGGTCCAATGGAAAACGGGTTCAGGGTGTCAACGCTCTGAATGGTTCCGCTGAAGCTTCTTTATCGCGTCAGGGACTATGATCAAGGTCGTTTTCTGGTGGAAATGATGGTTGACTGTACTGAGACCAGGACGCAGACGTTGAGGCGATGGTTCGGAGAGGGTTTGCCCGTCATCTGGTCGGTCGACGGGATCCAATCATGCGACCGCTAAAGCTGATCTTATGTGTCGTAGGACTGGAGATGGGAGGCACGGAAACTCATGTTCTGGAACTCGCTTCGAGGATTGACCGAAACAAATTCGATGTTCTGGTGTGTTCCCTTAAGCCGGTAGGGCGACTCGGGTCAGAGTTGCATGCCCGAGGAATTCGGGTGATGTCCTTGAATGGAGCCGGAAAGTTTGACCTGAGAGTTTTGGGTCGCTTCTGGAGTGTTCTTAGGCGTGAACAACCAGATGTCGTGCAGGCGTTTTTATTTCTGGCCAACGTCGCGGCCCTGTTGTGTGGCCGTATACTGAAATCGTTTGCCGTTATTTCGTCCTATCACGACGAAGTGGTGTCTGAAGGGTGGGTTAACCGAATGATTGATCGTGCAACCATGAAGTGGGCGGCACGCATTGTGTGTTGCTCTGAAGCTGTCAGCAGGTCGGTGGAGCAGAGAATCGGGAGAGGGAAGAATAGCTTTGCCGTCATTCCGTTCGGGGTAGACACGGATTGGTTCCGTGAGCCGAGGGGAATATCGGGAAGCACGATTGTCTTGCAGAAGGGATTGCCGGTCATCGGCACCGTCTGTCGATTGGTTGAGCCCAAGAAAGGGCTCAAGTACTTGCTGGAAGCGGTAGCCCAGTTGGAGCAGGAGACAGGCAAGCCGGTTTGCCAGGTGTTGCTCGTCGGAGAAGGGCCTGCTGAACAGGGGCTTCGAACGCTCAGCGAGCGACTCGGCATTTCCCCTCGTGTGGCGTTTGTCGGTGCCAGAAGAGATATTCCAGAGATGCTTTCTCTCATGAACATCTTCGTATTGCCTTCGTTGTACGAGGGATTCGGGATTGCCATTTTGGAGGCGATGGCGGCAGGCAAACCGGTTGTTGCGACGAGGGTAGGCGGGATTCCAGAATTTGTGGTGTCGGGTCAATCCGGCTTTCTCGTACCGCCAGGGGATGCCCCAGCGCTAGCAAAGGCGATAAAACATTTATTGGATGAACCTGAGAAGGCCCGTGCTATGGGGCGTCAGGGCCAAGCACACGTACAGAAACACTATTCGATCGAATCGGTCGTGAGGCAGCATGAACAACTCTACGAGTTGTGCCTCGCGCACCCATAGTAATCGTTCATTGTAGATTATGTATCTTTACCTCTTAACGTTCCTCCTGGGCCTCTTGTTCTCGCTCTATGGTGTCCCAATTGCCAGGCAGGCGGCGCTGAAATACGGCATCGTGGATGCTCCTGATGGGCGACTGAAGCATCAGAAAGAGCCGGTCCCATATTTTGGCGGGCTCGCGATTTATCTCGCCTTTCTCATGAGTGTGGCCTTTACCTTCGAGTTTCGCCAGGATGTGCTTGGGATTATCCTCGGTGGGACGATTGTCGTCATGCTTGGGCTCATCGATGATTTCGGTGTATTGACGCCTTGGACAAAGCTCGCGGGACAACTCCTTGCCGTCTTTGTGTTGATCAAAAGTGGAATTAGGATTGAGATAGCCGCACTGCCTGAATGGCTAGACCTCACGCTCACGGTGTTCTGGATGGTGGGATTGATCAATGCATTCAATTTACTCGATATCATGGACGGCCTTTCGGCAGGTGTGGGGGCGGTCAGTGCAAGCTGTTTGCTCGTCGTCGCTTTATTGCAAGGCGATCAAACGATCGCCGTGATGCTTGTCGCATTGCTTGGAAGTTTGCTGGGATTTCTAAAATATAACTGGCACCCGGCACGAATCTATATGGGAGACATGGGGGCCATGTTCATCGGGTTGTTGCTGGGAGCGATGACCATGATCGAGCGATATCCCAGCGATCATCCACTCTCGCTTCTCACGCCTGTGTTTATTTTAGGGATTCCGATTTTCGACACCCTTTTTGTTATGTACATACGCTATAGGCGAGGACTGCCCATCTTTTGGGGGAGTCCGGATCACATTGCGATTAGGTTGAGTCATTGGGGGATGTCAGTTCCACAGATCGTGATTACGAGCTATGTGGCCACGGCGGTGGTAGGAATTATCGGCCTTGTGATGTTGGCCGTCAGTCAGGAAGTGGGATGGATGCTCTGCGCGGGGACAATGGGCACACTTGTGCTCGTCACTCTATTGATGAAGAAGGTGGATGTCCGCCGACCTGGGCAGACTGACGTCGGATCATCACACAGTGAGGAAAGAAAGGCCGCATGATTCTCATCGTCGGCGCCGGTTTAGCAGGCCTCAGTGCCGCCTATCATCTCTCCGGACTTCCCTATCGTCTCTTTGAGCGAGAGCAGGAGGTCGGTGGCTTATGCCGTTCCTACAAAAAGGACGGCTTTACCTTCGATTACACCGGACATCTGCTCCATTTTCGCCAAGCGGAAATCAAAGCCTTGGTGGAAACGCTTTTGGCTGGAAAACTTCAGAAGCATGCTCGGCAATCGTTCATCTATTCTCACAGGACCTATACGGAGTATCCTTTTCAGGTCAATACGTTCGGGCTCCCGCCTGAGGTGGTGCGAGAATGTTTGATGGGGTTTATCGCCACGCTCACGAATCAGCATGCCGGTCCCTCGCCACATAATCGATCGTTCAAAGAATGGATTCTCGACAATCTTGGCGAGGGCATGGCCAAGCATTTCATGGTGCCGTTCAATGAAAAATTGTGGCAGGTCTCGCTGGACGAACTGACGTCGGACTGGGTGTCGTGGTTGGTGCCGAAACCGGAACTGAAGGATGTAGTCAACGGCGCCTTGGGTATCAAAGACAAAGCCTTTGGCTATAACCCGTCGTTTCTGTATCCTGCGCACGGTGGCATCAACGTGCTTCCAGAGTCGTTTGTGCCAGGGATCACGGGTATTACCC
>JBDTSF010000024.1:0-2189 GCA_039931295.1 Nitrospirota bacterium
CGACCTGGGATCGGACCCCCGACACCAGTTCATCAACACGCATGGCAATCGGCTGAGACAACCCGAACGCGATGCCGGGGACTCGCTCCAGTCGCCGGCGAATCTGCTCCTCGATTTCGGCTTTGGACTGTGATTGCCACTCAGAGTCGGGCTTGAGCAAGACATACATATCGCTGAGTTCCATCCCCATCGGATCAGTCCCCAGTTCATTGGCTCCCGTGCGCGACACTACAGAGCGCACGTCCGGTATCTCCAGCAACACCCGTTCGACGTCCCCAGAAATTTTCAGCGACTCGGTCAGACTGATGCTCGGGAGCCGCATCATATTCACCACGACCGTCCCTTCGTCCATGACCGGCACGAATTCCCGGCCGATGAACGGGACCAGGGCCACCCCGCCCACGAGCAAGCAGACCGCCGCAAGCACCACCAGACGAGTTCTACGAATGGCCCCCTCCAACAGCCGGCGATACCGCCCCCGGACACGCTCCAATAGGCGCCCACCCTCGGTCGCGGCACGAGGCTTCATCAACATCGCCGCCAGCACCGGGACCACCGTCATAGAAAGGACCAAGGAACTCAGGAGGGCGATCACCACGGTCAGGGCCAGCGGAATGAACATCTTGCCTTCCATCCCTTGGAGAGCCAGGAGCGGGACAAAGGTCAATGCAATGATCAGCTCTCCGAAGAGGCTCGGCTTCCGCACTTCCAGCACAGCGCGTAAGACGACCGGTACACGATCGGTGACCGAGAGGGCCTTGCCCTTGGTCTGTTCGCTCAGATGGCGCTCGACATTCTCCACCTGGACGATGGCCGCATCGACAATCATCCCCAGCGAGATCGCCAAGCCGCCCAGTGACATCAGATTCGCCGACAGGCCCACCTGTTGCATGATCAGGAACGTGGCCAGGACGGCTAGCGGTAATGTCAGGGCGACGACAAGTGCTCCGCGGAGATTCCGGAGAAACAGATACAGCACGAGGATCACGACCGCGACGCCCTCCAGCAAGGCTCCCTCGACTGTTGCGAGCGCCCGCGCCACTAATTCGATGCGGTCATAGAAAGGGACGATCTTCACGCCCGCCGGCAACACCCGGTTGATCAGCACAACCTTGTCTTTCACCGCTGAAACAACCTCCCGGCTATTGCCGCCGCGCAGCATGACGGCAATGCCTTCGAGTACCTCGCCCGTTCCGTCACGCGTCACGCCTCCCAACCGGATCGCGCTCCCTTGCCGAACCTGGGCGACATCCCGAAGATAGATGGGCGTGCCCTTATGCGCCGCCACCACGATTCGCTCCAAGTCCGCCGCGGAGCGAGCAAGCCCCTGTCCATAGACGACGAGCTTGTCTCCGCCCCTCTCGATATAACCGCCTCCGGCATTGTGATTGTTCCCTGTAACGGCAGCGTGTACTTGGCGCAACGTGAGCCCAAAGCTCGTCAATCGATTGGGATCGACCAGCACTTCATACTGCTTTACCAGGCCGCCCAACGTGTCGACATCCGCAAGACCTGGGACGGCGCGCAGCATCGGGCGGATGACCCAGTCTTGAAGAGTCCGCAAGTCCATGAGGTTCTGTGTCGAACCCTCGACGAGATACATAAAGACTTCGCTCAATCCCGTACTGACCGGCCCGAGCACCGGCTCAGCGTTTTCTGGAAGCCGTGATCGCGCCTGGAGCATCCGTTCCAAGACGAGTTGCCGGACGAAATAGATATCCATCCTGTCCTCAAAGACCACCGTAATCACCGAGAGCCCGAACCGCGACACCGACCGCAGTTCCGTTTTGCCAGGCAAATTGGTCAGCTCAATTTCTAGGGGAAAGGTCACGAGGCGTTCGATTTCTGCAGGAGCCAGCGAGGGCGCTCGGGTGATGACTTGAACCTGGACTGGAGTGACGTCGGGAAACGCATCAATCGGCAGATGGCCGAATGCCGCCACGCCACTCACGATGAGCCCGAGCACGGCGAGCAGCACCATGAGCCGTTGGGCGAGCGCAGTGCGGATCAGCCGTTCGATCATAGCGGGCCTCCCGTCGGCATCTGTTCGCGGAGCAACTCTGACTTCAGGGCATAACTGCCTTGCGTCACCACTTCATCCCCCGAAGCGAGTCCAGTCACAACCTGGATGTATTCGCTTGAGGCCTGACCGAGCGTCACCTCGCGAGATTCGAACCGACGCGGTCCCC
>JBDTSF010000025.1:0-6696 GCA_039931295.1 Nitrospirota bacterium
CCGGTCGCCTTTTCTGAGCTTCCTCGGAATCGGTGGCCGACTTCGTCAGGACAAGCACAAGGGGTCAGACCCCTTTGCTTGCTTGTATCTGGCGCTCACGCTCTAAGAGATTTGCCTCTTTCTAGGAAAACGAAACCGGACACCGTTTTCGATACCCCGCTACCGATACTTCTCCCCAGAACTGTGCAATCACCTGATATTCTAACATGGGTTATCATGCGAATCGCTCGACAACCGCGGCGGTCGTGGCAACTTCGCCGAAGATGCCGCCTTCCACACCGATCATGGCCAACGCGGCCTTGTGCAAGGCTGGATCGCCCGAAGCACAAGCATCGCTTACAGTGATACAACGGTACCCAAGGTCAACCGCGGTGCGTAGTGTAGAACTGACGCACACCTCTGTGGTGACGCCAGTTATGATCAGAGTCTCGATACCACGCTTTGTCAGCACCTGTTGCAGCGTGGTGTGGGGGAACGCACTATAGCCAGGCTTGTCGATAACGATCTCCTTCTCCAGGGGACGTAAGACATCCACGAAATCGTGCCCGACTTCGCCGCGCACGAGCAGGCGACCGAGCGGGCCTTTCGAACCAATTTCCGCATTGGCCCTCCGGCTGCGCTCCAGTTTGTATGGTGGACAATCGGAAAGGTCTGGCAGATGGCCTTCACGGGTATGCACGATCAGCAGTCCGGCTGCGCGCGCCGCGGCGAGCACCCTTCCGATTGGGCGGATGGTCGCGACCAGAGGCGCGATGTCGAGCCCCGCCTGTGCCGCGTAACCCTCCGGCAATAGGAAGTCGCGCTGCATGTCGATCACCAGCAAGGCTGTTTTGGCGGGCGTCAGGGAATCGAGGAGACTTATTGTTGGCTGACCCATTCCATAGGATTCACGCGTGAAAGTTCCCAAGTTGCCAAGCAAGGCAGCAACCCCTATGCCAGCCGCGACCTTGCTCCCCCGAACCAGAAGCTCACGCCGGGAAGGACCAGTCTCGCTCGCATCAACACTGTCTGCGACGACTAGGCTTGCCTCATTCGGTTTCTCTGTTTCCATGGTCGGACTCCTTCGATGAGCACTCCCCATCTGGTCTGCACGGCACAGACGTTGGCGATAGCCAAGGACAAGTCTAAGGGATCAGCCCATTTCTTTAATCTACATAGGGAAATTGTCGAAGATGGTGTCACGACCAGGCGGGCGCCAACGCTTTTCGATGAATGCCTTAAATCGCTCCAGATCTCCCTGGACGCGCGATGACACCACTTCCAATGCCTCCCCTCCATCTTCGGTAGCATCCTGGGACTCATACTCCACTTGCAGCATGATTTGTGACTTGGCACTTGAGAGTGGGTGAAATGTCACAACCCAGCCCTTGATGACACCGCCTCGACTCGTCCACGCGAGACGCTGGTCCGCCGCCTGCTCTGTGACCTCCGTGTCCCACTCGTTGTGCTGGCCCGCGATCTCGGCTTTCCAATGAAACCGCTTACCATCCAGCCTGGTGACCTCTTTCACCCCTTGCATGAATTGGGGAAACTCCTCAAATTTCATCCATTGAGCATAGGCCTTATACTCAGGCACATTGACCTCAATAGATTTCTCAATAGTCGGCATGCTTTCTTCCTTTCCGTAATTTTCGGTGAGTCTGGGTGTATCGATCTATGATTGAAAGTCAGAGTCTTGGTAACGATGTCGGCCAGCTCGTGGTCAGTCTCTTCCTCCTCAGCGCGCTGACATGCTAGCGCACCTGCTCTCGTGAGACAACTCCATGGGAACAGGTCCTTTGCGTACGCCTAAACGGTGAGGCGCATGATCACCCATACCTCTTAATTTTTCCCAAATGCGATACCGCTTAACATGACTCATGCTCTAGAGGATTTGTTTCCTCCTATAGAACCGGTACCAGCACCGCTTTCTCGTTCGGTTGTGGATTCATCGGCTCGCGTATAGCAAGAAGAACACCTTGAGGGACCATCGCGGCGGATTGTAAAGGGAAAGACTTTCGTCTAGCATCGCTCCGCGAGATTGGGTGGCTCTCTGTCCGAATAATATGGCATCTACATCCATAAAATTGGATCAACGTCTGGCAATTCTATAGAGGAATACGATGTCACGTCAGCCTACCAAGAAGATCAGTGAAGCGGAGAAACGAATTGGCGAAGTTATTCGTGCGAGAAGTCTCTCTCTGGATTTATCCGGACTTGGGATGACCCAACTTCCGTCTTCACTCAGCCAGCTTAATCAGCTACAGCGGCTTCATCTTGACCACAACAAGCTGACGGGACTCCCTGAATGGCTCGGCCAGCTCTCCCAGATCCGGTGGCTCGACCTGAGTAGCAACCAACTGACGATGCTCCCCGACTCGCTCGGCCAACTCACTCAATTGCAAGAGCTCAATCTCAGCTTCAACCGGCTGCTGACAGTCCCTGACTGGCTTAGTCGGTTCACTCAGCTACAGACACTCGTTCTTGGCGACCACCAGCTGACCTCGCTTCCTGACTGGCTCGGCCAAATCACATGGCTACGAGAACTCTGGCTCATCGACAGCCAGTTGACGATGCTCCCTGATTGGCTTCGTCAGCTCACACGGCTACAGACGCTCTGGCTCCTCGGTAACCAGCTGACGACACTCCCTGACTGGCTTGGTCAGCTCACTCAGCTACAGACGCTCGTTCTCAGCGACAACCAGCTGACGATGCTTCCCGATTCGCTCGGCCAGCTCACCCAGCTACGGGATCTCGACCTCAGTGACAATCAACTGACAATGCTTCCCAACAAGCTCAGCCAGCTTATTCAGCTACAGGTGCTCTCTCTCAGAGGCAATCACCTGACCACGCTACCTGACTGGCTTGGTCAGCTCACTCAGCTACAGAGGCTCGTTCTCAGCGACAATCAGCTGACGGCACTCCCTGACTGGCTGGCTCAGCTCATTCAGCTACGGTCGCTCGACCTCAGTGACAACCAGCTAACGACACTTCCTGACTGGCTCGGCCAGCTCACTCAGTTACAGACGCTCTACCTCGGTGGCAACCAATTGACGGTGCTTCCTGACACACTCCAGCAAATTCAATCACTGGACGAATTGTTCCTTCACAAAAACCCTGCACTCCGTTTCCCACGAAACATTCTTGGGCCAGAGATACAGGCCGTAAGGAGAGGTAAACGTGCCTCCAGCCCCAAGGCCATTCTCGACTACTATTTTGGCCAGAAGCAGGCAGGCCGCCCACTTAACGAAATGAAGTTATTGCTGGTCGGGCGAGGCGGTTCCGGCAAAACTTCTCTTGCCAGAGCCTTACAGGGCCTTGCCTTCAGCCAGCGCCTGAAAGATACAAAAGGCGTAAGGATTACCCCTTGGACATTGCGGAGTGGAAAGGATCGGATCAAAGTCCACACCTGGGATTTTGCCGGCCAGATTATTACCCACGCTGCACATCAATTCTTCTTCACCCAACAAAGTCTCTACATCCTTGTTCTCACCGGGCGAGAAAACAGTGAACGAACCGATGCCGAGTATTGGCTGCGTTTGATCAAGGCCTTCGGCACCGATCGCGCATCGGGCGAAACGTCTCCCGTCATCATTGCCCTGAACAAATCGAAAAACCACCCCTGTCATGTGGATCGCAATGCTCTGCGAGAGAAGTACCCCTTTATCGTCGACTTCATTGACACTGACTGTAAGGCCGGAACTGGCATTTCCGCATTGAAACAAACGATGAAGAAGACGGCGAAACGATTGCCGGCCGTTCGCCTCTCTTTTCCCTCGGCCTGGTGGGCGATCAAGGAAGCACTCGAAAAGAAGGATCGCGACCATCTCAGCTACAGCGACTATCGAGCACTCTGCGCTCGGTTGGGCGAACCGAGTGAATCGAAACAAGACAGTCTGGCCATTGTTCTCCACGCGCTCGGGGTGGCGTTGAACTATGCCGACGACGTGAGGCTCCGCGATACGACAATTCTCAACCCTCACTGGGTCACAAACGGTATTTACACTCTCCTGCGCGACGCGACGCGCGCCGACGGAAGCGGGGAGCTGCACTTGAAAGATGTGCAGCGAGTCCTGCCGAAAGAAACACCAGCCATGCAACGGTACATGGTCGAACTCATGCGGCGGTTCGAACTCGCCTTCCCGTTGAATGAAGCAGGAGACCGATGGCTCGTTGCTCAACGACTCGCTGAACAACAACCCAATTTATGTACTGAATGGCAGGGATCGAATGTCACCCACCTCCGCTACCACTACACGACACTCCCCGAAGGCCTCGTCCCTCGATTCATTACACGGACCTATCCACTCAGTGAAGGCCAGCCTCGTTGGGTGAACGGGGTCATTCTGGAAGAGGACGGCTGTCGTGCGCTTATCCGGGCTGACCAGGCAGAACGACTGGTTACCGTGGCAGTCAGAGGCGAGCCAGCCGAGCGCCGACGATTGCTCGGCCTGATCCGCGCAGATTTTCAGAGGATTCACAGTGATATTGAAGGACTCAGTCCCAAGGAAGAAATCGAGCTCGCGGACAAGCCGGGGACCTTTGTCGATCTTCATGTTCTGCAGCTCGATGAACAGAACAAGCAGTCTTCTTCCGCTGCCACGTCAGGAGGCACGATCTCCGTCGATCCGTCGACGGAACTCAATCGGGTGTCAACCCCAGCCGCACGCGACCCGCATCAGTGGAAGGCCAAACTATTTATCAGCTACTCGAGCAAGGACGCGAAACAGCACGATGAGCTCCTTCAAAGACTGAAACCTTTGCTCAGCGAGGGGCTGGTCACTACGTGGAGTGATAGGTGTCTCGTGGTGGGTCAGGAATGGGACAAGATCATTCGCCGCGAACTGAAGGAAGCGGACGTCATTATCCTTCTTGTGAGCGCAGCGCTCGAAGCGTCTAACTACATTCAAGATGTCGAGGTCGACTGCGCCGTCGAGCGTGCAGAAAGCAAAGAGGCTGTCTTGGCTTCCATTGTTCTGGAGAAATGCCAGTGGAAACACTCGCGACTGGCAAAATACCAAGTTCTGCCGCCGAAGGGAGCTTCCGTCCGCGATACCAAACCTCAGCGCAATGCATGGCATGCCGTGGCAGAAGAGTTAAGGGCAGTACTTGAGACCCTTCGGGATTCCAAGCCTAGTGCAAAGGTGATTGAACGGCTTTTCTAAAAGGTCCAATCTCTCGAGTCCGGTGAAACAGGCCACAGCCAATTCTTGCCGAAGCCCAGATTCCCTTTCAACGACACCAAGAGTCTGATGCGCTTTCCCCCCACCTTTTCACTGAGGGGTGGCTGGGATGATCCCAACTGCGCGCGTCGGACGAGCACATTCCTCCCCTACTCCCGTCTCGTGCGGGGCAGTGAGGTGAATTCCGACTGCGGCCGTCGAACGACCACTTTCTGAAGTGGGGGTTCCGGGAGCAAAGGAATCGCCTCACTGACCCGCACTGCTCTATTTTTTAAAGATCAACCTCGGCTCCGTCATATTCCCCATCGAGACCGCAACCAGATCCCACCCACTCGCTCCGAACTCGTTCAGCATGGTTTGCATATTCTGGGTGTCAGGAAGGACCTCGACGATTTTGTACTGAATTCGTTTCGACTCCTGCGCCTTCGCTGTGAACGGCTGCCCCGCCACAAGCATGAATCCCAACGCACAAAGACTAAAACCCGCTATCACCCACGCGGCTGTGAAACGTACGTTCTGCATATATCACCTCGTGTTGTTCTATGTTGTGGATGCGCCTCTACCTCGTTTGCTTCACTTCTGGTGACTGGGATGATCCCGTTGCTCGCGTCGAACGCTCAACGCTTTTATCAAAAAGAATGATCCCTTCAAGCTCGCTCGCTATCTCTTCAGGGATGGGGGCTGATTGGTCTTCCACTGCGCGCGTCCAACGAGGGCCTTCCCAGGCCGCGCGTTGCGCGAGCACAGAAGATCATCAGCCTCCATCCCCTCCTCTGCTACGGATGCGCCACTCTCCAATTATGCCCAGTCCCCAAATCCACTTTCAGCGGCACCGACAGTCCCAATTTCTTCCCCGTCACTTCCATCTCGGTCTTCACAAGACGCTTCGCCTCTTCCAAGTCCTTCTCCGGCACTTCGAAGATCAATTCGTCGTGGACTTGGAGGATCATTTTAGTATGAGGCATCTCGTGATGCAGCAGGTTGTTTACATTAATCATCGCCACTTTGATGAGATCTGCGGCTGATCCCTGGATCGGACTATTTACGGCCATGCGTTCGCCGAATCCACGCTGCACCGGATCGCCGCTCTGCAACTCGGGAATCGGGCGCCGCCTCCCGAGGATCGTGGTCGTGTAGCCTTTTGTTTTTCCTTCTTCGATATTCCGGTCCATCAACGCACGCACGGCCGAGAACTTCTCAAAGAATGTCTCGATGTATTTCTTCGCGTCCGCCTGCGACACGCCAATATTGGAAGCCAGACCGAACGGACTGATCCCGTAGACAATGCCGAAGACCACTGTCTTGGCCACACGCCGCATATCTCGCGTGATTTGACTGGAGGGCAGCGCGAAAATCTCCATGGCCGTCGCCATGTGGATGTCCTCCCCCTTCGCAAACACGGCGAGCAAGCGCGGATCTTGCGACAGGTGCGCGAGGATACGCGGCTCGATCTGGCTGTAGTCGGCGCAGAGCAGGGTATGGCCTGGAGGCGCAATAAAGGCTTCCCTGATCCGTAATCCGTACTCGCCCTTCA
>JBDTSF010000026.1:0-2546 GCA_039931295.1 Nitrospirota bacterium
CCGAACGATCACTCGGCATGACCGGCCATATACTGGCCGTACTGACGACTCTCGTTGTCATCGGTCTGAGCGGTTGTGCGATCAAACCAATACCGTTGACGACGGACGAGGTGCGATCACGAGCGCAAGAAGACCGGGCTATTCTGACACAAGATCAAGAGCCGGTCTCGGGTCCAATCGATCTCTACGAAGCGATGGCGCGGGCGCTGAAGTATAACCTCGATGCGCGCGTCGAACTGATGCACAAGATGCTGGCACAGACGCAACTCGACCTGTCTCACTATGCCATGTTGCCTCGTCTTGCGGCGAACGCAGGATTCGACGGCCGCAATAATTTCTCGGGAGGGGTCGGGCAGTCCTTGGTGACGGGGGCGCAGAATCTCGCCCCGTTTACGTCTGCCGAGAAGAACATATTCTCCGCCGATCTGTCGCTGAGTTGGAATGTGTTGGATTTTGGATTGTCGTACATCAGGGCAAAACAGGCCGCCGATGACGTCTTGATTGCCGATGAGGAACGTCGACGTGTGGCCAATCGCGTTTTGCAAGAGGTGCGTATGGCCTATTGGCGCGCGGTCAGCGCGGAACGCATTCTTCCCTCACTCAAGATGCTGGATGAATGGGTCAAGAGCGCGCTGGAAAAAGCCCAGGCCATTCAGGACGAGAAACTGAGTACGCCGTTGGTTCCCTTGCAGTACAGACTGGACCTCCTCAATACGCAACGCTACGTGCAACAGCTGTTCCGGGAGCTCTCCACGGCGAAACTGCAATTGGCCGCGCTCATCAATCTTCCTCCCGGCCAAGAGCACACGATGATGCTGCTGGTTCCGGAGCGAGAGGCCGGAACGTTGAACCTTCCATCTGATATGACGGTACTGGAGGATCGGGCTCTGGAAGCACGCCCGGAGCTGAGGATGATCGATTACCGTCGTCGTATCAACGCGCGAGAGACGAAAGCCGCGATCCTCGAAATGCTTCCCAGCCTGAACCTCCAAGCCGGTGGGAACTATAATAGCAACGCGTTTCTCTTCAATCAGAATTGGGCTGCCTATGCCGCACGGGCCAGTTGGAATTTGCTGAACATCTTTCGGTATCCGGCCCGGGCGAAGACCATCGAGGCCCAAGATCAGGTGTTGCACACGCAGAACCTCGCGCTGACGATGGCCATCATGTCGCAAGTGCACGTCAGTGTCGCGCAGGTGGCACACGCGAAGAAAGAAACCTCGACGGCAAAACTCTATCACGAGACGCAGTCTCAAATTTCCGAGCAGACTCGTCTCGGTTGGCGGATCGGACGGCAGAGCGAACAGGCGGTGTTGCGCGAGCGAGTCAATCAGGTGTCGGCGCAACTGCGCTACGATGCCATAGAATCCGAACTTCAAGTGTCCTGGGCTTCGCTTCTGGCCGCAGTTGGAGAAGACGTGCTGCCCAACGATCTCACGAGGGAGCAGAGCGTGTCAGACCTCGCCCTCGAGATTCGTTCGCGATGGGCGAAGAGCAAGGAGTTGCTCAAGTGACCCGGATCGGCTGGTGGTTGGCCGGCGGCTGTGTCATGAGCGTGTGTCTCCTCATACCGATTGTGATGGCGACAGCCGGCCCCAAATCAGATCCTCAGCCCGCGAGCAGCGCGGCGGAACTCAGCACGATCCGTGGTTTGGTGAAGGCAACGGCCCAAGCCACCTTAGCCAGCCAAGTCCAGGGCCGGATCAGCCGACTGCCCGTCAAAGAAGGACAGCGGTTTGAAAAAGGCGCCCTCCTGGTCTCCCTCGACTGTGCGAAATATGAGGCGGAACTGGCGAGCGTCCAGGCGGAATATCGCGGAAAAAAGAAGACCTACGAGAACAACCTCCGGCTTTCGAAACACCATGCCGTTGGTGAACTCGAACTCGCGGTCTCTCATACCGACGCCGAGAAAGCGTTCGCCTCCGTGACGGGTGCCCAAGTCACGGTGAACGGCTGCACCGTGCGTGCGCCGTTTCCTGGGCGTGTCGTCAAAATGATCGTGAATGAACATGAGAATGTCTTTCCCAACGATCAGCTCATCAGCCTGTTGGACGATAGTTTGCTGGAAATCGAGCTGATTTTGCCGTCGAAGTCCCTTGCGTGGTTGAAGGTCGGCACGCCCTTCGAGTACGCCGTCGATGAAACAGGACTCCGGTATCCCGCCGTGGTTCAGGACATCGGCGCCAATGTCGATCCTGCGAGTCAGACAGTGAAGGTGAAAGGCCTGTTCGGCACCCAGCCCAACAACGTGCTTGCGGGGATGAGCGGGACCGCTTCGTTCGCTGAACTTCCACGCTGATATGATCGCCGCAGAAGTCAAACCTCATAGTCCGCCGACGAACCAGGCGCTCTCCGTGCTGCTTCAACTGGAAGGGATGGTTCGCGCCGCCCAGAACCAGCAGGAACTGCAATTTTTCTTCGTGAATGAAACGCGTCGATTGGTCCCCTATCGACAAGCCATATTCCTGACCCCATCAACCCCATCTGCTCAGAACTACGAGGTACGGGCCGCATCGAGCGTGCCGGTGGTGGATCGCACCGTGCCC